>JBJEDP010000237.1:0-4242 GCA_051872175.1 Candidatus Limisoma sp. | reverse complement strand
CTGTATGCGATAACCGCTGACAGTCTGTTCTTCGATACCTATGCCGAACATCGTTTCGGTGATGTGGTGCAGTTCTACTTTGGGGAAGACGGGGAGCGTGACTTTTCTGCCTCTCTTCACGGCAATGTGGTAGGCTTGTGGCAACGAGGTGGTAAGCCCATGTACGTTCCATGCGGAGAAAAGGCACAACACCCCAGCCGGAACAATGGCTTGCACATCTATCATCGTGTCAGCCAACTGTCCGGTTGTGGCATATACCCCGCGCTTTATACGCACCGTGTCGCCATCGCGTACGCTGTCAAGCAGTTTGCGGTATGCTGCGCATCCTTCTTCCTTTGCCTTTGCTGAAGAGGTAAATCTGTTGGCGATTCTCTTGCCTTCCATGCCTTTATACTTTATTTTTGTGTACAAAGTTACTACATTTGTTTGTTATTGTAGTAGTTTTGTGAGAAAAAACTTTCCGCGGTGGTTTAGAGGACAAACGAAATTTCTTTAAAAGCAAAAGCGTGAGTAGCCGTTGCGGTGCGAAGCAGAATCGTGCCCGACGGCTCTACGTCGATTATGGCGGCTTGGAAATGTTGTCCGGGAAGGAGCGTTTCGGCGCCGTCGATGCCGTTAGAGCGTACGTTGGCGATGTATTCGTGACGTCCCGTTGAGCGGTAGAGCGCGTGCTTGAAGCGTCGGTGCATCGCGTCGGCGTCGTCGGGTAGGGTATCGACCAGCGTGAGCAGCCGCTCGGCGATTTCTACCACGATTTGCCGTACGGGCGTTTCGCTGCCGACGATTTGATACATCGAAATCGGGTTTGGAGCGTCGGAGAGGAATTGTCGTTGGTTGACGTTCAGCCCGATTCCGACGATTGTGTGCTTGATGCTTCCGGCGGCGAGTGCGTGCTCGATGAGTATGCCGCAGAGCTTGCTGTCGCCTCGGTAGATGTCGTTAGGCCATTTGATTGTCGTCTCGCCGATGTAGGGGCGCATGGTGTCGACGATGGCGAGTGCGCAGGCTTCGGAGAGCAGAAACTGCCGGGCGGGCGCAACGCCGGTGTCGCGCAGCAGTAGGCTCATCGTTACGTTTTTGCCCGGCTCCGACTCCCAGGTGTTTCCGCGCTGACCGCGTCCTGCTGTCTGTCGGTCGGTGTAGACCACCGTGCCGTGCGGCGCGTTGTCGGCTATCGCTGCCAAGTGGCTGTTGGTCGACTGCGTTTCGTCGAGGTGTATATAGTTAATTTGCAGATTCTTCATTTTGTTCAGGTCCGTCATTATTCGGGTCGAGCCCGAAAATTTGTTTTACCGTTCGTTTTATTTCCTCCGCCTCTTTTCCTCCGCGACGGAGTATGGTGAGCACCATTTTTATGTATTCGTCTTTGCTACGCAGACCGCAGCGCTGCGCCACGTCGGTGTTGGTGAGCATCGATTTTTCGTTGTAGACGCGCAGGATTGAGTTGTAGTCGTAGTCTTGGATGTATTTGTTGAATTCGCGGCAGTATCGCTCGTAGATTTGCCGCGGCTTGATGTCGTCGACCAGCCCGGAAAGGTGTTCTTCGAGTTGGTTGATGTTCTGGAAGCGGCGGTCGGCAATGAGTTCGAGCGTATGCTTCACTCTGTGGCGAGTGTGCATGAGCGCTTGCTTGCGAGCGTCGGCTTTGAACATGTCGAACACGATGCGGCGCACTTGGTTGAACACGGCGGTGTCGGGCTTGTTGCAGTATCGAGCCACGGCGCGCACCACGCCTTCGAGCAGCATAATGTTTTCGACTTCGGCAACTTCGGGCACGAGAATCTTTTTCTGCCGCAAGTAGTTGATTTCCTGGGCGGTGCGGCGGTCGCGGTCGACGATTCCCCACGAGTCGAGGTGGTGTAGGGTGTTCATGTCGTTGAACGAGCGCACCGTTTCGATAACCTTGTCGCAGCTGCCCATGGCGCGTATCGTGTAGTCGGGGAAGATGAGCGAATAGAGTTTGTAGTCGATGCTGTGCGTGTCGTCGCCTTCGACGAAGAACACCGGCTTGCGAGCGCCGACGATGTCGAGAATCAGTTGCTCCGACAGGGCGGCGTGCGGTTGCAGAATCTCGTAGTCCCAGGCTTTTGCTTGGATGTCGACCGAGCGAATCCACACCGTGATGTTGTCGGCGCGCGATTGCGGGAAGGCAAGGTCGTGGGTCTGGTAGACGAACGTGCAGTCGCGGCGAAGGTCTTCGATGGTGTTCCACAGACTTTGCGAAATCGAGATGTGAAGAAACAGCGTCGGCGAGTCGACAAAGATTATGCTACCTTTGGGCGCATAGAGGCAAGCCCCGATGTAGTAGAGCACGGCTTTTTCGCCGTGTGAGAGTCGCAGCGGGCTGATGGGGTCGTCGTTTTCGGGAGTGAGAAACTCAAAAGAGTCGGGATGACGAATGACGGCGTGCTTGGTGAAGATGTTTTTCCACAGACGGATGAGCGTGTCGACTTTCGTGGTCGGAATCTTGTCGGGCTCGTTGCCACCCATCACCGAGCGTAGGCGGAACGTGAGCGATTCCGACAGGTCGTCGTAGATGAGCAAACAGAAGAGTTTGTCGAGTTCGGTTTCGCCCGACGGCTTGACATATTTGGCGCGCGAGCGCAGCTCTTCGTAGATGCGAGAAATGCTGTTCGCTTCGAAATCGCGCGCGACGGGGTAGAGAGCATCGATAGCCGACACGTAGAAGGCACGGTCGCCCAGGTCGTGCATCATTTGGTTGATGAAGCGAGTTTTTCCGCTGCCGTTGGCACCCACGACGGTGATTTGTCGCCGGTTATCTTTTACGGTGAAATTTTGTCCGTTGACGTGGCGAGGTAGAGTGATTTCCATAACTCATCGGTTTTGTGGTTCTTCTATCACAAAATTAGCAAGTCGTGCGCAATGTTCAAAACATTCGGTCGTTAATAAATGCCAAAACGCGCCGTGCCGCCATTTTCAGCCACATTTTAGGAAAACCCGAGCATCTCACTTCCGACAGCCGTCAATCAGCTTTTTTTCGATATATCTCCATTGCTTACATTAAAAAGTTGGCAATATTGCCAACTTTTTAATGTAAGAAGGTGTGTCACAATTAGGTGCATTCTCTTTCTTATTACATTAGAAATGAATTGTTCACATTCCTGATTCCTTTTTCTGCTATCACGGCCAAACATCACACGAGGTTCGGATATTTATGTCGTTGTTGTTCACCGGGTTAAGTGCCTCCGGTACTGAACCCGGCGTTACCATGTCCGGGTCGAGCCGTTTGAGGTGATTATTGCCCGGTTGTCTCGCCGAATCATTCTGATGAGATAGCAAACGTGAGGGTGTACCGAATTGATACGCCCTCTTATTCCTTTTTTATAAATCCAAACAATCCTCTTTGAGAAGAAAATCGAAAAGACCTATGGTCAGTATGCCATCTTCGTTACGACGTGGCATAATATGGTCTTTCACAATGATAATCTTCTTAAAAGAGTCATTGATGTTTATTAGAGAGCGAGACTCCTGTTCCTCTTTCTCTCTATCAGGAATGGACATAGCCGACTGAACATAATACTTCTTGCTTCCTAAACAGGCAATGAAGTCCACTTCGAGTTGTGTGCGAGCCCACTTCCCTTCTTTGTCGGGTTTTCTAATCTCCACCATCCCAACGTCCACACTATAGCCACGTGTGATAAGTTCATTGTAAATGATGTTTTCCATGATATGCGTCTCTTCTTGTTGGCGCATATTTAGGATGGCATTTCTCAAACCAATGTCAGTGAAGTAGTATTTGGAAAGTGTATTGATATATTTCTTACCTTTTATGTCATAGCGTATGGCTTTGTTTAGAAGAAACGACTCAGACAGATAATTGAGGTAATTTCCAATTGTTTGACTGCCAATACTTACATTTTTTACGCTCTTGAATGTGTTTGATAATTTGGTAGGATTGCATGGTGCTCCTATTGACGATGCTAAAATTAGAACCAACTCACGCAGTTCATTATCATTTTTGATTTTGTGACGTTCAATTATATCAGCCAAATAAACTGTTTCGAACAATCCCTTCAGATAGTTTATCTTCTTCTCTTCGGTTTCAAAAGATTGAATCATCGGCAACCCACCATAAGTATAGTATTTGCGCCATGCATCTTGTTTGTCTCCACCTATAGCAGAAAAGAACTCGGAAAAAGATAAAGGATTCACATGTATCGTTTCTCCTCGGCCACGGAACTCCGTAGGAATATCAGATGATAGGAAGTGAGAGTTACTACC
>JBJEDP010000236.1:0-4246 GCA_051872175.1 Candidatus Limisoma sp. | reverse complement strand
ATCTCGTCCGACATCGGCCCCAGGTCGTCGACGTTGGGCAGCACATCGATTGGATATATCTTCGTCGATGCCGTGGTGTGCGGCACACTTTGCGCTACGGCTTCCAATCCTACGGCAAGCACCAGCGCAAGCGATAATATTCTAAGTTTCATATCTTATTATTTTTCAACTTGCATTTCAGATACAATATTTCCCTTGTCGACATACGCATCAATGACGAGCGTAACGCCGCCTTTCGTCTTATAGGATGCACGTCCGAAGTCGTCGGCGCCTGCCTTTTCAACGCCCTCAACTTTCTTAAGGTCGGCTTCCGGCATACCCGGATAGATTCCTTCTACGGTCTTGATATCATTTGCGCCGCCTTCGACATACATCACTCCGATTCTCGAAATAGCATTGTTCTCATCAACGTCAAGGCAACATATGGTTGAGCCGTCTTGGTTGACATAATACGACCAAAATTCGCCTTCGGGGTCTTCTTCAATGCCGTCGTAGACGCCTTCGACCGACGCGTCGAGCGACGTCATCGCCTTACCGATTTTGATAATGCCGAAGCCCTCCACGGTCAGCGTTTTGTCGTCAACCGTAGCAACTGCCTCGGTTTGACAACTATCTGTTGCTACACTGTCGGCTGCCGCACTCGACTCTGTCTTATTACCACACGACACAAATGCGGTTACCACTACCGCAGCAAGCGTAAATAGAATTGTTTTCTTCATAGCGATAAAAATTATAGTATTATTAATCTTTACAGTTTAAGATAGCCTTTTTCGATGGCTTTGCGAATGAGTTCCGCCATATTCGTTGCGCCCAATTTGCGGAGTATCCGACGACGATGAAATTCTACGGTATTGCCCGACACAAACAGTTTGTCGGCGATTTCTTGAGTCTTCAGCCCGGCGGAAATTGCGCCGAGCACTTCAATCTCGCGCTCGCTCAACTCCACCTGCTGCTCATACTGTTTGCAGTAGTCTTCGAAGCGGCTGCTGTAGAAACATTCGCCGCCAATGATTGCCTCTACCGCCGTGCGGAGTTCGTCGACGTTGTCGCTCTTTAGCACTATGGCATCGGCTCCGGAATTAAGCATTTGACGGATTATCCAAAACTCCTCATGCATCGAGTGGAACACTATCGACACGTCGGGATTGATGCTGCGCAACTTCGCCAACAAGTCGAAGCCGGAAATGTCGGGCAACTCGACATCGAGTATCACAATGTCGAATCGTTTCGAAGAAAACAGTTCCAATGCCTCCTTACCGGTTTGTGCCTTCGAGATTGAACGGATGCCGCGGCACGTGCCGAGCACTGTGCTCAAACCCAACAGCACTATCGCATGGTCTTCGATTATCAATATGTCATTTCCGGTATCCATAAATTCTTTCTATATGCAAAGATAATTCTGCAACCGCCAAAAATCAGCAGAAAACGACTGAAAAACACTCGCCGGACCTACAAAACTATGGTTTGCCGTAGGTGCTTCGCCTCGACGGCATCGCTTCGGTATACCAAAAAAGTACTATATAGTCACGTCATTTTCACAATCTTTAAGTATTGCCCCTTCTCGACAAAATGCTGAACTTTGCAGCGACAAAAATAACGACAGAACAAATCTACATCTATTAAAAAACTTACGCTAAATGAAAAAGTGGTTATTTTTGGCGGCACTCGTGTGCTTCGCCGCTTCGGTGGACGCACACGAACCTGCGCCGTCGCCCGACTCTACTAAGGTGGCTACGAAAAAAGCCTCACGACTTTCTATCGGTGGCTATGGAGAAGCCGTCGCTTCTTGGAATTTCTACAGTGATAAATATCTGCGCTACACCGATGCCGACACTTACAAAGACGACAACGGTCACGGTCGCGTCGACATCCCGCACGTCGTAATCTGGCTCGGCTACGACTTCGGCAAAGGTTGGACAATGGGCTCCGAAATCGAATTCGAGCACGGCGGTACCGGCAACACTATCGAAATCGAGGAAGAAGAAGCCGGCGAATATGAAACGGAGGTGGAACGTGGCGGCGAAGTCGCTCTCGAACAATTCTGGCTCCAAAAGTCATTCTCAAAGGCCCTGAACCTCCGCGTGGGACACATCGTCGTGCCTGTCGGCGCCACGAATCAACACCACTTCCCTACGGAATTCTTCACCAACTACCGTCCCGAAGGCGAAAACACAATCATGCCTTGCACATGGCACGAAACGGGTATCAGCCTCTGGGGGCGCATTAAGAACTGGCGCTACGAAGCCCTTCTCATCCCGGGACTCGACTCCGACCGTTTCGACCGCAGCGGATGGATTCACGACGGCGGCGGCACACCCTATGAATTCAAGATTGCAAACACCGTCGCCGGGGCTTTCCGATTGGACAACTACGACATCCCCGGTCTGCGACTGGCTGTGAGCGGATATATCGGCAACTCCTTCAAAAACACGCTGAGCGCTACCGACGGCGAAAAATATAAAGGCGTGCACGGTACGGTGGCTATCGGCTCGTTCGACTTCGAATATAACGCCCACAACACCATCGTGCGCGGCAACTTCGACTACGGTCACCTCAGCGACTCCGAAATGATTACCAAATACAACATGACAATGCGTAAAGACTCGCCGTCGGCTCAACAGCCTGTCGCTTCGGCGGCTATTGCAGGTGGCATCGAAGCCGGCTACGACGTTTTCTCGCCTTTCGCACGACTTGCCGCAAAAAAGCAAAAATTGTTTGTCTTCGGTCGCTACGAATACTACGACTCGATGTTCGACACCGAAGGCTCGGTACAAGACTACAAATGGTGCGCCCGCAGTCGCATCGTCGGCGGCATCAACTACAAGCCGATGAACGAAATCGTTGTCAAATGCGAATACGGCGTGCGTATGTTCGACTCGCGCTACAACAACGAGCCTTCGCTCTCTATCGGCATCGCCTACACTGGACTTTTTAAGCATTAATTATCAAAACAGTTTAAAATTATGAAAATTTCATTCCTCAACCTTCTTACGCCGGCTCTGCTCGGCGCTGCTGCGCTCGTCTCTTCGTGCAGCGACGACGAAACAACCATTCTCGAAGAATCGACTAAAGAATCCATGCTCCGCGAGGCTATGACGCCTTACGTCGACAATACAATCGTGCCTACCTATCGCGGAATGGCAGACAACGCCATCCTCCTTGCCGATGCTTGTCACGACATCTTCGACGCTTTCGAGGCCGGCAGCCTCACGCAATCGCAAGTGGCTCGCGCAGGCGAATATTGGAACCTCAGTCGTGCTTACTGGGAAAAGAGCGAAGCATTCCTCTACGGCGCTGCCGACGACTACAACATCGACCCGCACATCGACTCGTGGCCGCTCGACAAGAACGCTATGGACGACCTCCTCGCCGACTTGCGTAACGGCAAATCGTGGAACATCGACAACAACGCCGGCTACGGTTTGCTCGGATTCCACGCCGTGGAATATCTGCTCTTCGAGCTCAGCGCCGACGGCAACACGTCGTTGACTCACAACACTAACTACACTCGCGAAGAACTCGTCTACCTCTACACCGTTGCCGACGACCTGCGCAACCAATGCGTGCTGCTCGAAGCGTCGTGGGCGGGTATCGACAACATCACCGCCGAGAAGCAACAAATTCTCGAAGATGCCGACATCGCGCCTTCGCACGACTACGGCTGGAGCATGAAGAATGCCGGTCAAGGCGGTAGCCTCTACAAGAGCTATCAAGCCGCTGCCGAAGACCTTATCCAAGGTTGCATCGACATCGCCGACGAAGTTGGTAACACGAAAATCGGTCGCCCGGCAAACGGTTCGTCGACTGAAGACAAAAACTACATCGAGTCGCCCTACAGCTTGAACTCCATCAACGACTTTGTCGACAACATCATCAGCATCCAAAACTCTTACGTCGGCAGCAAAACCGGCGACGCTTCGGTGAGCGACTACATCAAGAGTGTCAACCCAGCCCTCGACACCGAAGTGCGCTCGCAAATCCAAAAAGCCATCGCCGCCATCCAAGCGATTCCCGAGCCGTTCGCAAAAACCGCTACCGGTCCCGAGGCTGACAATGCCGTTACGGTGGTTGGCACCGACCTGGTCGATACGCTCGAAAAAGTTATGACCGAACTTTCTAAAAACTACTAACGATGAAACGAATATATCTGCTTTTCGTTGCCGCGGCAACAATGCTCTGCGCCTGCAACGACGACAACCCCTCAACAGCCGACATCGATACGCCCGATGCCGAACTCCCCAGATCG
>JBJEDP010000235.1:0-4247 GCA_051872175.1 Candidatus Limisoma sp. | reverse complement strand
TACGGTCTTAATTTTATCGTCGGAGGATTTACTCTGGCGTATCTATATAAACGAAATAAATTTGCATTTGCCGCATTGTTGATGCTCTATATCTGTGTGTTTGTGGCAACACTGTATAGAATGGAAGAAAATACGGCATTATTTAAATTCTTTTGGGATTATGTGTAAACAGACAAAAATATGCGTAATAGGTCTTTTGTCGCCGATGAATTTTAGATTATGAAAATTGTACACGTTTGCATATGTAGTTTCTTTAACGAGAATATAATCTATCAAGATTTTCTGCTGTCTAAATACCATCGTCGTTTGGGGCATGATGTTACTATTATCGCCTCGACTGAATGCGGACACGATAGCAAGGGGCGTGTTATGCATACCGACTGTATGCACTCAACTCTTGAAGGAGGCATCAAGTTAGTGCGTCTTCTACCTGCGTTCCCGGTTGCGTGGATTAATGCGCATTTGTTCCTTGTGCGCGGATTGGAAAAGGCTATCCTTGCCGAACAACCCGATTTGCTCTTTGTCCATAATTTAGGCTCGTTCAGCTACTTGGCGATTCCGCGTGTGGCGCGTCGACTGCCGAAGATGAAGGTGGTGTTCGACAATCACGGCGATAAGATTAAGAGCTGTCGTAGTTTTATTACAAAGTTTCTTCACGGCGTGCTCTATCGACTTATTTTAAGCCCTAAGTTTGAGAAAATCAGTAGCGTTTTTTACGGAGTTACTCCGGCGCGGTGCGACTTTCTTCACGACGTCTACGGCATCGACAAGTCGAAAATTCGCTTGCTCGTGATGGGTGCCGACGACGAGCATCTTCACCTTGACCATAAGACGGAAATTCGCCGGGCAATACGCAAGCAATACGGCATCGCTGACGACGAATTTTTGGTGGTTACCGGCGGTCGTATCGACTTGGAAAAACGTATACATCTTTTGGCGGAAGCCATTAATAGCAGCAGCGAGAAGAAGATTCGCTTGCTGGCGTTCGGCTCTATTGCCGATGACGTCAAGGAGCGTATTGAAGCGTGTCGGTCGGAGCGCGTGAATTTCATCGGCTGGATTGATTCGTCGAAGGCTTACGACTACTTCTTTGCCGCCGATTTGGTGGCTTTCCCGGGCACTCATTCCGTGCTGTGGGAGCAGGCTGTGGCTTCGCGCGTGCCGTGCTTGTTTAGTCGCATCCGCGGATTCGACCACGTCGACATCGGCGGAAATTGCATCTTTCTCGACGAAACGACGCCCGACTACTATCGGCAGACTGTCGAGTCGCTCTACCGCGACAAGCAGCGCTATGCGTCAATGCTTGCCGCCGCCGACAGCCCTGCCGCCGACCGAATGCTTTATAGCCGAATTGCGCAACAAGTTTTAAACGATGTCTAAATTAAGAAATATAGCTCGCGGATGTGTGCTCGATGTGCTCGGTGCGGTGTCGAAGCCGGCGCCGGGTGTGCACATACTCAACGGGCACATGATAACTCGCGGCGAGGCACGCGCGTGTCACGCCGAAGCCTTTCGTCGGCAGCTGCAGTGCCTGTCGGAGCAGGTGGAATTTATCCGCTTCGAAGATGCTGTGCGGATGATTGCCGCCGGGCAGCGTCCCGACCATCCGTTGGTGGCGTTTTCGTTCGACGACGGCTTTACGGATTGCGCCGATATGATTTGCCCCGTTTTGGAAGAATTCGGCGTCAATGCCGCACTGTTTATCAACCCGAATTTCGTTGAGGCCAACGAGGAGTATATCCGACATTTTACGGAAAAAATAGTTATGTCGCCGGGCAAGCAACCTATGCGCAGGGACGCCATTCGCCGATTGCGCGACCGCGGACACGTCATCGGAGCTCATACGCTCGACCATTATATGATAAATACCGACGACGCCGTCGAACTCAATCGACAGATTGTGGGAAGTAAAGAGGCTATCGAGCTCCATCTCGGTGCACCGTGCCACCATTTTGCCTTCCCTTACGGGCGCTTGGAGCATGCAGGTCGCACAGCCATCGACATCGCTTGCCGTACGTTCGACTACGTCTATTCGCAGTCGGACTATAAGCATTACACGTCGTTCGAAGGCAGAGTGATTAACCGTCGCCATTTCGAGCCGTTCTGGCGTGTTGGGCACGTTCGTTACTTCCTAAGTTGTCATAAAAAATAACGCAGCCGCATGAAAACCTTGCTTCAAATCAACGTCGTTGCAAATTCAGGCTCCACCGGGCATATCGCCGAGGAGATTGGACGCCTTGCGCTTGCACAAGGTTGGCGAAGCGTGGTGGCGTACGGGCGTTGGGCGAATGAGAGTCGGTCGGAGCTCCTGCGCATCGGTAGTCGTGCCGAGGTGATGTGCCACGGCGTCGAGTCGTTGTTGCTCGACCGTCACGGCTTAGGCTCCGCCCGGGCAACTCGTCAGTTGATAAAGCAAATCGAGCAAATTCGTCCCGACGTCATCCATCTGCACAACCTTCACGGCTATTACATCAACTACGAACTGCTGTTCGACTATCTGTCGCATGCCGACGTGCCGGTGGTGTGGACTCTCCACGATTGCTGGACGGTGACCGGACATTGCGCTCAATTTCTGTATCTCGGCTGCGAAAAATGGACGTCGCAGTGTGAGCACTGTCCGTCGATAGCGACGCACGACTATCCGGCATCGCTGTTTGTCGATGCGTCCGCTCGTAATTTCATGCGGAAACGTGCGGCGTTTACGTCGGTTCCGCGCATGACGCTTGTGCCGGTCTGCGACTGGCTCGGCGACATCCTGTCGCGGTCGTTTTTGAGCGGCGTTGCTCGACGAACGATATATAACGGCATTGATTTGGACGTGTTCCGACCTCACGACTCGCGAGCCGAATTTGATGCCGCCCACGGCACGACGGGACGCTATCTCGTCTTGTCGGTGTCGACAGTTTGGACGCATTTGAAAGGCCTCGACGACCTGCGGACGCTTGCTCGGCAGATGCCCGACGTCGCTTTTGCCGTTGTCGGCTTGACCGCAAAACAGATGCGGACGATGCCGGCGAATGTCGTTTCGCTCGCACGCACTGAGAGCGCCGAGCGCTTGGCAGCCGCCTACAGCGCCGCCGACGTTTTTGTGAGCCCGACCTACTACGACACGTTGCCGACAGTCGAAATCGAAGCCATCGCGTGCGGCACGCCCGTAGTGAGTTACAACACGGCGGGATGCCGCGACATCGTTGCCACCGGCTGCGGCGAATTAGTCGAAACGGGCAACGTCAGTGCCTTTCGCGAGGCAGTCGAACGAGTGCGGGCTGCCGGAAAATCAGCGTTTAGCGACGCATGCCGACGCCATGCCGAACAGAATTTCAACAAAGCGGAGCGATTCCGCGACTATATGGATTTATACGATAGTATACTAAGTAATGAGCATTAAAATATCAATAATAACAGTAACCTACAACAGCGCAGCGACGCTACGCGACACCATCGAGTCGGTCTTGCAGCAAGACAACGACAACCTGGAGTATGTCGTTGTCGACGGCGGGTCGCGCGACGAGACGGTCGACATAATACGAGCCAATGAGTCGCGTTTCGGCGGGCGTATGCGTTGGATAAGCGAGCACGATAAGGGTCTCTACGATGCCATGAACAAAGGCATCCGGATGGCGACAGGCGATGTGGTTGCCGTGCTTAATTCCGACGATTTTTATCATCGCGGCGACGTGATTTCGCGCGTGGCGGCGGCATTCGACGATGCCGAGGTAGAGGCTGTCTACGGCGACCTCGTGTTTGTCAGCCCTGACAACCTCGACAAGGTGACGCGCTACTATTCGTCGAAAGCGTTCCGCCCGAGCAAATTCCGCTATGGCTTTATGCCGGCGCATCCCACGTTTTTCGCCTACAAGCGGCTGTTTGAGCAATACGGTTACTACGACACGTCGTTTGGCATCGCCGCCGATTTCGACCTGCTCGTGCGTTTCCTCTACACGAACGGCGTGCGCACTCGCTACCTGCCGTTTGTGTTTATGAAGATGCGTTCGGGTGGCATAAGCACCACGCTGCGCAACAAGCTGAAAATGAACCGGGAAATCATTCGCGCTTGTCGCAAAAACGGTATTCATACAAACTGGTTCTTTATCGTTTATAAATACGTTGTCAAAATATTCGATTTGCTTTTTCGTAAGCGGTCGAACACAGATTTGTAGTTTCTCACTAAAAACATTACCTTTGTAATTGCATATGAAACGGACATGAACGGCTTTCGCCAAAGGGAATGAAAATGGAATTCATTA
>JBJEDP010000234.1:0-4273 GCA_051872175.1 Candidatus Limisoma sp. | reverse complement strand
GACCGTCGTATTCACTATCCGTAACCTTCTCCTGCAACGAAAGGGCACGCGACATCAACCTTACTACGTCTTTCAATTCGTCATAGTGGTCGAGGCGACGCCGGTCGACGGCGTATCCTTTAATGAGATACTGCTTGATAACAGAGGTCGCCCAGATTCTGAACTTAGTTCCTTTAATACTCTTGACCCTATATCCTACAGATATAATCACATCAAGGCTATACATTTTGGTTTCGTAGGTTTGATCTTGGTCTGTACCCATATGTGCAAATTTTGCACATGTGATATTTTCATCCAATTCACCTTCCTTAAAAATGTTCCTTATATGGCGAGCTATTACTGTACGATCTCTTCCAAACAACTGAGCCATCTGGCTTTGTGTAAGCCAAACTGTGTCTTTATCCAACTTAACTTCAAGTTGAGTATTGCCGTCGTCGGTTGTATAGAGAACAATCGACGAACCGTTATTTGCTATAATTGTATTTTCTGTCATAGTATCGTTTATTCTATTTGTAAAAAAACAAGTGGCAGAATCGTTTTCGCTCGACACTGCCACTTGATAGTCTGTCCGTTACCGAAGATGCGGGCATCGGTTTGCGCTAATACTGCAACTCTACATTGTCAATCCAAAGAGTTTGGTCGATAGTACCTTCGTAGGCTGTACCGCATCCGGCGGAGAACATCATCATCATGTGCGTAGGCTTGGCGTCGGCATCAGCCCATCCTACTTCTTTGACGGGCACCATTTTGCCCTTGCTGTTGGTTGCGTAGTAAGGGCGATTGTTGTCAATCAGACCCATCCACGATTTGTAGAACGATTCGCCGGTGATGTCACCATAGTGGATGGCGAGTTTGTGGTCGTTAACCCAACCGGTTGTGCTCTTGTAGAAGCGTTCGCGACCGGTGCCTACGCGCTTTGCGTAGATGTTGCCTTTTTCGTCTTCCCAACGTTGTTGGAGTATGATGAACGTCTCGCACGCATTTTGCTTGTTGAGCGTTTTTTGCTTGCCAAAGCCGCTGGCGTAAATCATTTTAGCACCTGCCGGGATGTACACTTTATAGTCGTAGATGAGATATTTGGGACGTTTGGTAAATGGCACACCCATATCGAGTTTGCTGTAAGGATTCTTTGTGCTGCTCACCGGCTCAATCATTCTGCCGAGGTACGAACTACCCGAAGCGAGCACATCGAGGTTGATGAGGCCGAGCACTTTTACGTGTTCGAAGATTGTGGTCATCTTCATACATGTATTGCCGCCGCTACGCTTGTCGGGCATCACTGAGCAGCTGCCTTTCGACACGCCCGACACCTTTGCGTAGACGTTACTCGTAGCCCATGGCGAGCCGCCGCGATTGGTGTATGCCTTGTTGCCGTCGATGGTTGCCGTCGGTCCTACTTCGTAGAGCGTACGCGTTGCGCCGCCGATAACGCCGGATTCGTGGATGGTGCGCGTTATCCATTGCTGGAAGTCGCCGTATTTCACCTTTTCAGTTTGGGCTGTTGCTATGCTTGCGCCCATAAGCATTAATATGCCAAGAACTACTATCTTTCTCATAACTAAGTATTTATTAACCGTTTCGCCAACCACCGCTTGTGGAAGCAAATGCGAAACGCAGGTTCTAAATTGCCGCCAAAATTAATAATTTTTTAGCAATTATGGAAAGATATAGGTGTTATTTATCAATATTGTGGTAATAATGGCATATTTTTCCGCAAAAAAAACGCAACGCCTCCACGAAATGAAGACGTTGCGCGCTGATAATCGCATAATTTATACGGTGAGAATTTCTTTCTCTTTTGCAGCAAAGACTGCGTCGATTTTCTTGATATAGTTGTCGTGGATTTTTTGCACTTTAGCCTCAGCGTCTTTAGCAGCATCTTCGGGCATACCGTTTTTCTGCGCTTTTTTGAGGCCTTCGATGGCGTCGCGACGAGCGTTGCGCACCGAGATTTTGGCATCTTCGGCTTCGCCTTTACACTGCTTAACGAGCGACTTACGGCGGTCTTCGGTCAACGGCGGTATCGAAAGACGAATCACTTCGCCGTTGTTTTCGGGAGTGATACCCAGTTCGGAGTTGATAATGGCTTTCTCGATTTCTTTAAACATCGATTTCTCCCAGGGAGTGATGGTGATAGTACGAGCGTCGGGCACAGCCACATTTGCCACGTTGCTAATGGGCGCTGCCGAGCCATAGTAGTCCACCTTGATGCCGTCAAGAATCTTCACGTTTGCCTTGCCGGCACGGATGCGCGCCAAGGTCTCTTCAAGATAATCGACCGCGAGAATCATCTTCTCTTCTGCCGGTTCGATATAGTTTTTTACGTCGTCCATAGTGTTGTATTTTTAAGTTAATTATTTTTCGTTGTGTTGCTAATAGACCAAAGTACCGATGTTTTCGCCGGAAATCACGCGAGTAAGGTTTCCGCGAGTGTCCATGTCGAAGACGATGATAGGCAGGTGGTTTTCTTTACACATCACGGTAGCCGTGAGGTCCATCACCTTCAGTCCGCGCGAAAGGATTTCGTCGTAAGTGATTTCGTCGAATTTCGTTGCCGTGGGGTCTTTTTCGGGGTCGGCAGTGTAGATACCGTCGACGCGAGTGCCTTTGAGCATCACGTCAGCCTCAACCTCGATGCCGTGGAGAGCCGAGCCGGTGTCGGTGGTGAAGTACGGGCTGCCGGTGCCGCACGAGATGATGGCTATTTTACCTTGCTTCATAGCTTCGATGGCGCGCCATTTGCTGTAGTATTCGCCGATGGGGAACATGTTGACTGCCGTGAACACTTGCGCCGGTTGTCCGGCAGTTTCGAGTGCGGAAGCGAGCGCCAGCGAATTGATAACCGTGGCGAGCATACCCATCTGGTCGCCTTTGACGCGGTCGACGCCGCGAGCAGCGCCTGCAAGTCCGCGGAAGATGTTGCCGCCGCCGATAACGATAGCGATTTCGACGCCCGTGCCGGCTATGTCGCGGATTTCTTCGGCATAGTCTTTAACACGTTGCGGGTCGATGCCGTAGCCCTGGTTGCCCATAAGCGATTCGCCGCTGAGTTTGAGCAAGATTCGTTTATAGTTTGTCCTCATTTTTTTGATGCTTTGTTTGATTCTCTTTGACAAATTTACTTACTTTGCCTTAGAAAACAAATTTTTGCGGTTTTAAAAATGAATAAACGCATAAAAAATTCATATTTCGGCGTCGTTTTTGCGATTTTTGCAGCGGCGATTGGGTTGACGAGCGCAACGCCCTACGCCACACCCGCCACTCGCGCAGAGCGATTCTACACGTTCGGCGAATGGGAAAGCGCCGCAGCGATGTACGAACTGATGCTTGCCGAACGCAGCGACGACGCCACGGTCTACGCTCGCAGCATTGTCGTTTCGGGTATACTCGGTCGCAGCAACGAGCAGATTGCCGTAGTCGAGAAGTCGCAATCGGCTGGCATTGCTCTTGTCGACATTTTTGCGCTTGTCAAGAAGGACGCCTATTCGCTGTGTCATCCCGAGATATACGAGCGCCTGCTATTGACAATCAAAGAATGCCAGCCGTGGCTGCGCCGAAGCATCAACGTGCGCTTGTCGGAATACTACGATTCGCGCAACAATGCGCCGAAGATGGTCGAATATGCCGACACGCTGCTACGAGTGCGAGCCGACGACGTCGAAGCGCTCTCGATACGCGCACGCGGACTGATGCTCGACAGCCGCTACGACGATGCTATGGCAACCTATCGAGCAATTGTTGCGGTCGACTCGACGGCGGTCGACGCTTGCATCAACCTGGGCGTATACTACTACCAACTCTCGCGAGGCGATTTGCCCGACGCACCACCGACAGTGCACGCCGCCGACAGTGCACGCCACTACCTCCTCCGCGCACACGCCCTGCGCCCCACTCCACACCTGAAGAAGTTGATTGACACACTCCAGGCAGCGCAAAGGGACAAGTAAAGAGGAACGATAAGCAATCGATAAACGATAAACACTCCCCGATAAACCCTTTTTGCTCCTCTCTCGCCTGCACGGTCGCACCGAAGCGCGATGAACCGCCTGCGGCGGTGGTTAGAGGTTATGGGTTAGTGATTAGAGAGGAATACCAACGCCTAATAGGTCGCACCGAGGCGCGATGAACCGCCTGCGGCGGTGGTTAGAGGTTATGGGTTAGTGATTAGAGAAGAATTCCAACGCCTGGTGGTCGCACCGAGGCGCGGAATAGATACCGCTGCCGTGTCGAAGATACGGCAGTGGTGGCTGTGCCGGAGGTACAGCAGTCGTGG
>JBJEDP010000233.1:0-4281 GCA_051872175.1 Candidatus Limisoma sp. | reverse complement strand
TACGAGTGTGCCAATCGGGGTAAATGCTTTACCTGCCATGTCGATGTCGGCTGTAAGCACAACGGTTTTGCCTGCAAATGTTTCGGTGTTAGAGTTTACTTGCTTTGCAAGCCATTGCAAACCTTCGGGAGCAAAGATTTCGTAAGTGTCGCCGTTTTGGATGTAGCCAACAGTCGGATAAGCATGGCTGTCGGTGAAAGCGGGAACTATTTCGATGTTGAAGTTTGCTTCTTCGGTGAGGATGTTACCGTAGATGTTAGTACGATAGTTGCGTTGAACGGGCACGTTGTCGTAGTGGCGAGCAATGTTGTGCGAGCCGTTGGTAGCCGTGAAGTCGACGTCAACGAGTTGCTTGTCTTGCGGCACGAGCAGGTAGTTCATTGCCAAGTAGTCGGCATCGACGCTTTCTACCGGGAATACTTCGCCGTCGGCGGGAACGTTTGCAAGGTCGTAGGTGATAGTTTCGTCGCCTTCAACTGCGCCTGTTGCAAGGTTGATTTTGTTAGCAAGGTGGTTTACAACGACTTTAGTTTGTGTTGTTGTAAAGCCTGTTTGAGTTGCTTCGCGATAGTCGGTAGCACCGATGTTGAGTTGCGAGAACGGGCGATAGAGTTGAACGGTTTCGTTAATTGTTCCCGAAACCGCAAAGGTTTGCGCTTTGAAGAATGCGTCGCGTGTTTCATCGCTCGATTTGATGCCGGCGTAGTCGACTGTAACGGTTTGCGTTGCCATGTCGAAATTGTAGCAAGTTGCTTCGGGGTCTTGAGCCCAGAAGATGATGTCGTAAGTCTTGCCGTTTACGAGGCGAAGGTTAACGGTTGTCTTCAACCCGTTGAATTCGGCTGTTCCGTCGATGAGTTTCGTGGTCGAGCCTGTTTCGTACACTGCGTAGGTCAATTGAGTGGCTGTCGTTCCGTCGGCAAAAGCACGTGTTGCGATACCTTGCGGAATCTCGGCAGTGAACGTTACTTGACTTTCGCCATCTGTCGTGGCGAGGATTGCTTCGTCTTGGCAACCGGTGAAAATAAAGGTTGCTCCGACAAGCATTCCAAGTAATACTTTCTTGTTCATAATTTGGTAATTAAAAGTCTAAATGATTAATATTGTTTTAATTATTATATCATGGTTTAATTAGTTTCACAAATGTAGTAAAAAAGGAGGTAAAAAAATACCCCCCCCCGTTAATTTTGGTTAATAAACGCAAAAAATCCCGACCGAATCGGGATTTTCGACATTTTGATGATGTTAAGCGACAAATTGACTATTTGTTCACTTGATACTTGTTCCAACCGTCTTTAAGGAATGCAACGACTTGCTTTGCGGCAGCGATACCTGCGTTGATGTTTGCTTCGGCGGTTTGCGCACCCATTTTTTTCGGAGTGAAGAAAACACGGTCGGCAAATTCGGCTTTCATCTCGTCGGCGATGTCGGGTTTGACGTCGGCAACGTAGCGCACGTCGGTACGCTTGCGAAGCGCTTCCACGAGGCTCGGCTCGTCGATGATTTCTTTGCGAGCGGTGTTGATAACCACGCCGTTTTCGGGAAGAAGGTCGATGAGGCGTTCGCCGATTGATTTCTTAGTCTCGGCGGTTGCCGGGATGTGGAGCGAAACGTATTGGTTGTTGCTGTAGAGCTCTTCGACGCTGTGCACGGGGCGAATTCCGTCGGCAATCATAGCCTCGTCGGTAACGAACGGGTCGAGCGCCGACACTTCCATGCCGAAGCCTTTTGCTATGCGTGCCACGTTGCGACCGACTTGACCGTAAGCGTGGATGCCGAGGGTTTTGCCTTTGAGCTCTGTTCCGGCTTTGCCGTTGAAGTTGTTGCGGATGAGCATAACGAGCATGCCGAAGACGAGTTCGGCAACTGCGTTAGAGTTTTGTCCGGGAGTGTTCATCACGCAGACGCCACGTTGTTTGGCGGCTTCGAGGTCGATAGAGTCGACGCCGGCACCGGCGCGAACAATCACTTTAAGGTTTTTCGCTGCGTCGAGGATTGTTGTGTCGACGATGTCGCTTCTGACGATAAGACCTTCAACGTCGGCAACTGCTTTGATGAAGTCGTCTTTTGTTCCTTTTTCGAGCAGAACGAGTTCGTGTCCCGCTGCTTCAACTTCTTTGCGAATACCGTCGACGGCAACTGCAGCAAAGGGTTTTTCGGTAGCAACTAAAATCTTCATATTCGTTTAGATTTTGTTCTCAAATTCTTTCATTACGTTGATGAGAGTCTCTACGCTTTCGAGAGGCATAGCGTTGTAGATAGAAGCGCGGAAACCGCCGACCGAGCGGTGTCCCTTGATGCCGACGATGTTGTTGGCGGTAGCGAATTCGATGAATTGTTTCTCGAGCTCGGCATATTCGGGCTTCATAACGAAGCAAACGTTCATGATAGAGCGGTCTTCGGGTTTTGCTGTGCCGACAAAGATTTTGCTGTTGTCGATAGCGTCGTAGAGTTTTGCAGCTTTGAGTTTGTCAAGTTTCTCCATAGCGTCGACGCCGCCTTGAGCTTTATACCATTTAAGAGTCTGCAAAGCGGAGTAGATGGGGAGGCATGGAGGTGTGTTGAACATCGAGCCTTTGTCGATGTGAGTGCGGTAGTTGAGCATTGTCGGGATTGCACGTTCAACGTTGCCGAGAGCCTCAGTCTTGACAATTACGATAGTTACGCCCGAGGGAGCAAGATTCTTTTGCGCACCGGCGTAGATGACGTTATATTTCGACACATCGATTTTGCGAGAGAAGATGTCGGACGACATATCGGCAACCAAAGGAATCGGCGAGTCGGGGTCTTGACGCAACTCCGTGCCGTAGATTGTATTGTTGGTTGTGATGTGGAAGTAGTCGGCATCAGCGGGGATGGTGTAGTCTTTGGGGACGAAAGTGTAGTTGGCGTCTTTCGACGAAGCCACAACTTCGACGTCGCCGAAGAGCTTTGCCTCTTTGATGGCTTTGCTTGCCCATACACCTGTGTCGAGATATGCTGCTTTCTTGTTAAGCAAGTTGAACGGCACCATGCAGAATTGTAGGCTTGCACCGCCGCCGAGGAACAACACTTCGTAGCCTTCGGGGATGTCGAGCAGCTCTTTTGTTAAGGCTTGTGCTTCGTCCATCACGGCTTGAAACTCTTTGCTTCGGTGTGATATCTCTAAGATGGATAAACCTGTTCCGTTGAAGTCCATCACGGCATCTGCCGTATTCTTGATTGTAAATTCGCTCAGAATAGAAGGTCCGGCGTAAAAGTTCAACTTTTTCATTGGGTTTTCGATGTTTGTGTTATATTTAGACCACAAAATTAAGGAAAGATTTCTTTATTTCCTAATTTATTGCCAAATATTGTTCGTAAAAGTATGTGAATTTTTTTGATATTTATGCGACAGCGCATCCCGCTCCTGCCGAATTTTGCGGTCCGGACTGTCGGAATGCGCTGATTTATAGTCTGATAGGTGTGCTATTTAATATTTGCATCTTCGAGTCCGAGACCTTTTTTCTTGTCAACGATTTTTAGAACAAAACCGAGAATAAGAGCGGCAACACCGAGCGAAGCCAGCATAACCAACGGCCAAGTGTAGTCGTAGCTTGTAGCGGCTTGTTCGGCGGTGATGGTTTTGTTGGCGAGAGCTTCGGTGATTTGCGGGTTGGTTGCGTCGAGCACTTTTCCGATGAGCATCGGGAACAGCCACAAGCCGATGTTTTGAATCCAGAAAATCAGAGCGTAAGCGCTACCGATAATCTTGGCGTCGACGAGTTTGGGCACGCTGGGCCAAAGCGAAGCCGGCACGAGCGAGAACGATGCGCCGAGGACGAGGATTGTGAGGTAAGCCACAACGACGCCGCCGATTTCAGAGCCTTTGAACTGCGGAAGGATGAAGGCGAAAGTGAGGTGGCAAGCAATGAGCAGCAGTGAGCCGATGACGAGCATCGATGCCGCTTTACCTTTGTGGTCAACGTAGTTGCCGAGAATCGGGGTGATGCCGACTGCCAACAGCGGGAATACGGCAAATACGGTTTCGGCGCTTTGTCGCATATAGCCCATATAGCAGAACGCCACGAGCGCAACGATGGCTACCGACAGCGAAATCGATTTTGTGGTCTTCGATTTTGCAAAGTTGAACAAGAAAGCGCCGGCAGCCACGACGAGCATAATCAAATATTGTACAACAGTGACTGATGTGCCTGCCCAGAATGAGCCGGGCTCGACTGCGGTGAACGACAAGTTGCATTGAAGCATGTTGACCGCATATTTTTGGAAGGGGAAGATTGCCGAATAGTAGAGCACGCAAAG
>JBJEDP010000232.1:0-4292 GCA_051872175.1 Candidatus Limisoma sp. | reverse complement strand
CGAAAGGCTCCAAAATCTGGTGGTTTTCGGCAAATCCCAACGGCGAGGCTGAAACGCTGCGCGTAACGCTCAAAGAAAAGCCCCGCTTGAAAAAGTTGCAGTTCGACATCGACTTTGCCGACATCGCCGTCAAAGGAAAAGGAGCAATCGGCAACCTCGTTACACGCAACGACGTTCACCGCATTTCGCTCAAAGAGCGCGGAACGTCGACATTGGGCGGACGCGAAGTGTGGTTCGACCCCGACGTGTTGCGCCTCAACTACGACGGCCGCGGATTCTCGCTCGGCGAATTCTTCGGCAACGACTTGGTGCTCGTCGTTCTGAAAAACGGACAATTCTACACGTCGACCTTCGACGCCACAAACCACTACGAAGACAACATACTCTTTATCGAAAAATATCGTCCCAAAGTGGTGTGGACCGCCGTGCTCAACGACGCCGACCAGGGATATCCCTACATCAAGCGATTTGCCTTCGAAGCAACCTCCAAAAAACAATCGTTCATCGGCGAAAATGCCGACTCGCGGCTGCTGTTGCTTTCCGAAAAGAAATATCCGCGATTCCGCGTTACGTTCGGCGGCGCCGACGAGTTCCGCGAACCACTTGTGGTCGACGCTGAAGAATATATCGGCGAAAAAAGTTACAAAGCCAAAGGAAAGCGCTTGACAACCTATACCGTCGGCAATATCGAAGAAATCGAGCCGCGCGAAGTGCCCGAAGAAGAACTCGAAACAGTTCCCGAAATCGACATAGAGCCCGCCGACGTAGTGAAAAGCGACGATGTGATTAACCAAAACGATGTGCGCGACGAACTTACCGGTCAGATGCGCTTGTTTGAAGATGAGATTTAGTGTACTACATAAGTCGTTGCGATTCTGCGCGTTAGCCATCGCAATGTGCGCGGCGTCGATGGTAGTTGCCGCCGAGCCGGACAGCACAGCTGTGGTGCGCTCGACGAGCAACGCAGTGATGCTAAACGCCGGGTCGACGCGCAACTTAGACACCTACCTCAGCCCGATTCGCTACCAAGGAGCACACGTCGCCATCGCCTACGAGCATCTGCGTGCCACGCGATTTCGTCCGCAGTCGTGGGTAAATCAAGTCAACACAACCTTTGGCTACGACAACATTGACAACCTTGTCGGCAACAACACGATGCACTTCCTGCTCGTCGACATCGATTGGTCGATGCAGCACCGTTGGCGCAACGTCGGCGTCGAAAATTTGGATATCTTTTTCGGTCCGCGAATGGCATTCCAGGGCGGAATAAACTATAATCCGCGCAACTCCAACAACGTATGTTCGCCGCAAATCTATCTCAACGTCGGCGCAACCGCGATGGCGTCCTATCGATTCACGGTAGGGCGTTTGCCCGTCACGGCACGCTATCAGCCATCAATTCCGGTCGTCGGATGCTACTACCTTCCCGACTACGACCAGTCGTTCTACGAAATCTATTTGGGCAACTACCGCGACGCCGTCAACTTCGGCTGGTGGGCAAACCGCTTCGACATGGACAACCTGATTTGTGCCGACCTGCATTTCGGCACATCAGCGCTGCGCATCGGCTACCGCAACTCATTTACGACCATTTGGAAAAACAATATAAGCGTAAATCGTTGCGTACATTCCTTCGTGCTCGGCGTCAGCTGGGAGACCATACGCTTCAATCCGCGAAAAGGATATAACGAAAAAGCCCGAATCATTTCAGCTTTGTATTGACGAGGTAATACGTTGAAGAGCAAATAAATAGCGCGTCTTGGAGTAGACGCGCTTGCGTGTGCTTTTTGGTACGTTCCACCTTAACCTAATTAGATTAATTCCTGTACGTTTTCGTTGCAGAGATTTTTCGAAACATCAATTCTTACGGTGCGTTAAGTTCTAAAATTCCCATCATTTTGTGTTGATATTGCAAATATAATTTCCGCTATGAGCAAAAATCGCGTACAGTCAAGTTAAATAAAGTTAACCATTGAAAATTTATTGCCAAATAATTATGTTGTAAAACATATTTTTGTAACTTTGCATCAGTTTTTCATGGTATTAGATTTTAAGGTAGGAAGGATATTTGTCGTGAGATAAATATTCTTTTTTTATGTGGATAGGTAATTGTTGGCGAAAATGCAGGTTAATCTCGATTTATTATAGTATTTTTGTAGTCGGATGCAAAGGACGGACGTAGGAAGTATTGGCGACGCCATAGAGCGACTGCCTCTTCGACCGTTCAGCCCGACAATCCGATTATTAAGGGATAATTTAACAAACTTAATTAATTGAAAATGAGCACATTTATTATGAGATGGAATCCCGGCATCAGTAGCAGTAAGATAGAAGATTATCGCAAAGCTCGGAAAAAGTGGCCCGAAGGATTCTACGGCGACTGGAGTATTTATGAATGGGAAAAAGCACAACGGGGAGATGAATATGTCATGGTTCGCGTAGGCGAGGGTGCTAACGGCGTGGTCTACCATGGCGTGTTTTTGTCCGAGCCTTATGAGGGCAAAGATTGGGCCGGTACAGATAAGAAACGTCACTATGTCGACATTTCCATAGAGCATCCATGTGACCCGGACCATCCAATGATTTCCATCGAGCAACTTTCGGCAGTCATTCCCGAAATTAATTGGGAAAGAGGCCATTCCGGCGAAATGCTGACCGAAGAACAAGAAAAGATATTTTGGGATAATATTTCGTTTGTATAGACGCGATGATACTGTGCGTGTTCTCGGGTTTGATGGCCGGTGAAATGCTGCAATGATATTATTCCGTCGTTGGGCTATATTACAAAGTTGCTGACCTCGATTTCCAATAATTCGAGGTCAGCATTTGTTTTTGTTTAAGAATCTAGTAAAATGTTTGGAAATTCCGACGGATTCTAATGAGTCTGTTCCGTTTCGAGCAGTTTTGTCACTTCGGCGGGATTGAGTGCCCACTCGTAGGTGTAGGCTTCGTCGGCGGTGTCTGCCGTTTCGGCTAACGTGAGTCGCTGCGCTTCGGCTTTCATCTCAAGGAGTTCGCCTATCGATAGTTTTGCCTCAAGTCTGCGAAGCAATGCCTCGATGTTTGCGTTGTTGAGGTTTTGTAACGTCTGTGATGTGAACGACATTTCGAGCCATATGATTTCGCGCTTTGCAACGTCGAGCACTCCGAAAACAAGTCCTTTAGTGAGGTCTTCCTCGCTGATGCGAACCATGTGCTGAACGCATGCCGGGGCATATGCTACGCCGTTGTCGGCGCATATTTTCATTGGAAAGGCTGAGTCCATCCAACCGACGACAAGATTCGGAGAAAGGCTTCCTACGGTGTAGGCATTGCAGGTGAATATGGCATATCGTGCTCCGGCTGTTTCAAGCTCGGGTAGCGACAATTCTATATATTCTGCAGTGCCGACCAACTCCGGAATTCTTTGGATGTCGCCGGAATGTTTGGCGCCGGTGCAAGTCAGGTTGTAGAATGCACAATCTTCAAATTTGTTAGGGTAGGTGATTCGGCAACTCAAGTCCATATCGAGGTGTTGTGCGTGCAAGCCTTTTCCCCACTGGAGGAATAGTCGCACGGCATCGCCTTCGACCTGGAATCGTGTGCCCATCAAGGCGCATGAGGTGTCTTGTATGGTGGTTGCGCGGTCGCCAACGCTGATGGGGATGTTGTACAAAGTTTTATCGATATAGATGGTCTTTGCCTCTGTTTGCTGAGCGGCAAAACGTTTTCTCATCGAATCGCGATAAAGGATGTAGACTGCTTTAATCATTGCGTTGCGCTCTTCGTCGCTATAGAGTGCCAACAGTTTGTTTGGCTCAATCTCGCGGATGACGCCTGTTATTGGGCGAGCAATGCGTGTCTCGTTGGGGGCGAAGTATCGTTCCGCAGCATTTCCTAACGAAAGCAACAAACGTGCGGGCAGTTTGTCGGCGATTTCGTTGAATGCGCTAATGACTTTTTCGCTTTCGAAGCGGAGCATCGTTGCAAACAGGCAACGCGCAAAGAGTCCGGGACGTTCTTTCAACAGGGTCAGAACAGTGTCGGCATCGTTTTCGGAGCGTGCTTTGTCGACGCGACCTTGCCACGTCGTGTAGTCTTGCTTATAGAACACGTCGAGAATTTCAGCCAGATGGTCGAAGCCGTTCTTGCGCGAGTATTCACCCAGGCGGAGTGCGCGAATCATACGCACCCACATGCCTCGCTTGGGATTCATATTCTCGGCTGCTTGTTTTGCGGTCATCGGTACGGCATTAAGCCATAATTCAGCAGCAGGATTACGTAATAGGGATGCCGAGGGCCTCGAGCTGGGC
>JBJEDP010000231.1:0-4302 GCA_051872175.1 Candidatus Limisoma sp. | reverse complement strand
CTATATCTATTACTATTTTGAATGTAAAAACAGCCGCTATACAACAAAAACCGAAGTAACATATACCGTAGCCAGACGGTAAAACACTGGGAATTAGAATAATATAACCACATCTCTGCCCGGTCGACGGAATCTCGCCGCAACCGGGCAGAGGTGTGTCCGGGACGTTTCTATTATCACCACAAAAAAACAAAAGCACTGCAACCGACTGATGTGCAATGCTTTGTTACCGTTAATTTGTACCCGAGATCGGACTCGAACCGACAAGGTTGTTACACCACTAGAACCTGAAACTAGCGCGTCTACCAATTTCGCCACCCGGGTTTGCGTCTGCAAAGATAGTGCAAAAAAATTGGAAAACAATAATTTTTGCCCATTTTTTGCCCGTTGACGGTTTTTATATAACTTTGCAGATTATAAAAGATAATCCACTAAACTCAAAAAATAACATTTATGGAACTGGTAAAACCGGGTAAATATGTAAAATTTATCTACGACCTTTACGAAATCGACAACGAAGAAGTAACTTTGATGTACAGCGCAACGCGCGAACATCCCGACCAAACAATATTCGGCGGCGACGACGGCTTGCTGCCCGCCGTTAGCGCCGAGCTCGAAGGCAAATCTGCCGGCACAACTTTCGACATCACACTCAAGCCCGAAGACGCTTTCGGCACTTTCGACGAAAAACTCATCATGGAGCTCGACCGCGAACTATTCACCAACGAAGACGGCGAATTCGACAACGAACACGTACGCTCGGGCGCTCCTGTGACGATGATGACCGAACAGGGCTTCCCCGTGTCGGGTTTGGTGCTTATGGTAAGCCCGACAAAGGTTACCGTCGACTTCAACCACCCGATGGCTGGCAAGCACGTTCGCTTCAAAGGCGAAATCCTGGAAGTACGCGACGCTACCGAAGAAGAACTCCACCCGCACTGCGGCTGTGGTTGCGGCTGCGACCATGACCACTGCGGCGACTGCGGCGGCGGTTGTCATTAATAACGCCAAGCGACGATGGCTTACGGAAAAACATACGTTGTGTTCGAAGGTCGACACCCGGGTATCTATGAGACCTGGGACGATTGTCGTGCCGAAATCGAAGGCTATCCCGGCGCTATCTTTAAGTCGTACTACGACTCGGCGGAGGCTATCGAAGCCTTTCGCCGTAGCGACAAAGATTCGGCAGAAGTGATTAAAGCCATTACGCGTCACGTCGAAGAGCAAAACGCCGACGACGCGCAAGCCGTCGCAAAAGCGCAAACCGACAACACTCGTCCGGCGTATCTCGACAATCCCGACATCGTTGCCGACAGCATAGCCGTCGACGCCGGATGCCGCGGCAACCCCGGTGTGATGGACTATCGCGGCGTCGATGTACGCACTGGGCGCGAGATTTTTCACGTCGGTCCGTTTGCTCACGGCACAAACAACATCGGCGAATTTCTTGCCATCGTCCACGCTCTCGCTCTGCTGAAAAAGCAAGGCAGAAACTGCCCGGTCTACAGCGACAGCAGCGTGGCGCAAAAGTGGGTGCGCTGCCGCCGTTGCAACACGCGCATCGAGCGCCGTCCGGACAACGTGCAGCTGCTGCAAATCGTCGAGCGCGCCGAAACGTGGCTCCGCACGAACGACTACACGAACCCGATACTCAAATGGCAAACCGACCGTTGGGGCGAAATCCCCGCAGACTTCGGCAGAAAAAAGTAATTCTCAGCCGGTTGTGTCGACAAAAAACATTATAGAATCAAAAAAAACCAAAGTAATAAAAATGAAAAAACTAACTTCTCTCTTGCTTCTTGCGCTGATGTGCCAAATAGCGACTGCCAAGCAGATTTCGCAGCAACAAGCAGCGGCAATTGCCGGAAAGTATGTGCCGACAATCAAAGCGGCAAACCTCAAGCCGGCAAAGAAAGCGGGAGCCACTGAGGCTTCTGCCGAATACTATGTGTTCGACGCCGAAGGCGGCGGCTTTGCCGTTGTTGCCGGCGACGACGAGTTCGACGAACTCATCGGCTACTCGTCGACAGGCAGTTTCGGCGACATCGACCAACTGCCGACGGCACTGAAAGACGGACTCAACAATTACGCCGAGTACGTTCGCCGCTTCCGTGCCGGCGAAGTGCCCGCAATCAAAAAACC
This sequence comes from Candidatus Limisoma sp., assembly GCA_051872175.1. Classification (GTDB taxonomy): domain Bacteria; phylum Bacteroidota; class Bacteroidia; order Bacteroidales; family Muribaculaceae; genus Limisoma. The sequence continues at coordinate 2,160 of JBJEDP010000231.1, read as the reverse complement.
GCTGACAGCAAGTACGGTTGTCGTAAGCCCGCTGGTAACTACCACCTGGAACCAAGAAGAGCCTTACAACAACAACTGCCCTTACTCTACGCGCACCGGCGAAAACTGCCCGACAGGCTGTGCCGCAACCGCTATGGCTCAGATTATGAACTACTACGAATGGCCGCAAACCGGCGACGGCTCAAACTCGTACGCAGACAGTTTCGGCACCCATTCGGTCAACTTCGCGCAGTCGACCTACGACTGGAACAACATGCTCGACAGCTACGACAGCTACAACGCCACCCAAGCGGCTGCCGTGGCTAAACTGATGTGGGATTGCGGCGTGGCAATGTATATGGAATACACCACCAACGGTAGCGGCGCTATCGACGGCGATATGGCTCTCGCTGCCGCCGACCACTTCAAATATAACACCATCATACTCTATCGCGACGGCTCGTTCAAAAACCAATTCCGCGACGCCATTCTCGGCTCGTTAGACGCGCACAACCCAATCATTCTCTGCGGTCAAGGCAGCTTGGGCGGACACGCTTTCGTTGCCGACGGCTACAACTCGGCGAACTATCTCCACATCAACTGGGGATGGGGCGGCATGTCGGACGGCTACTTCAACATCGACGCGCTCAACCCGCCGTCGCTCGGCACCGGTGGTGGCGCCGGTGGCTTCAACATGATGCAAAGCGCCATTCTTATGACTCCCACCGCCAACAATTCGACAAGCGGCTCACTCGAGCAAATGCCGTTGCTCCTCTACGACTCGCGCTACACAACCACCAACGTCGGCTACTTCAAAGCAACCACAACGGCTGCCACGAAAGGCTCGGCTTTCAAAGTAAGCATGGTCTATCTCTTCAACAACGCAACCGGCGATTGGTCGGGAGCAATTGCCGCCGGAGTATATACCGAAGATGGCGAACTCTTAGGCCTTTCGTCGACGAAGACGATTACCATCAAAGATGGCTACCTCTATAGCAGCGTGTGCACATTCGACGTCGGTCCGGTTTTGGCAACTCTCAGCGACGGCGAATACGTAGTCAAAGCCGTATCGCGCGAAGCACGCACCGGCGTTGGCGCCAACGACTGGATGCCCGTGTCGACCCCCGAACGGGTTGTTGTTGCCATCGACGGCGACCAAGTGTATGTAGGCGATAAGCCCGTAGAAATCGAACTCTCTTCGCCTATCGCTTCCGACAAAGAAACTTACGACATCGGCGACACGGCAATATTCACCGCTTCCATCGAAAACAACTCCGACGAAACTGCCCAAGGCACGCTTAAGTTCCTCATCTCCAACGCCGAAACAGGCGCTAAAAAGATGACGGCAACGTCGACAATCTCGGTGACGCCAGGTGCAACCGCTACGGCAACCATCAAGATTTCGATTGCGTCGAGCCGTTTCGAAGTTGGCAAGAGCTACAAGATATCGATAAGCGACTACACGCCCACGACCGGCTCACACATCTTCAAAGCCTCTGACGAGGCAAATGCTTGCACGATAACGATTAACGACCCGGACAAAGACGGCGGCGTCGGCAGCATTGCCGCGCAAAGCGTCAAGGTGTTCCCCAATCCGGCTACCGACATCGTCAAAGTGAGCGGCGACGGCGTTATGTCGATTGAACTCTACTCGGCAAGCGGAGCTAAGGTGCGCCGCGCCGAAGGCAATACGATGAACGTTGCCGACCTCCCCGCCGGCTACTATCTCGTTAGCATTGCCACCCAAAACGGCACCCTAACTCAACGAATCATCAAGAAATAACCCCCGACTTCGAGTCGTATCCACAAAGTGTCGGCGGAGCAAAATCGCCCCGCCGGCGCTTTTTGTTGCTCGAAATTTATAAAAAATTTGGCAATTTGGAATCTAAGAAATATCTTTGTACTGAAAAAAAGTGTTGAAACTAACAGGAATTTTCAACATACTGAAAATAAGTGTTGAAACTAACAGGAATTTTCAGTAGCGTAAAAGAATGTTAAAAACCGACGGAAATTTTCGGTAGAATGACAATAGAGCGTAATTCATATCTAAAGAAATTGATTTCGAAGCGTCACGATGGAAAAATAAAGATTGTGACCGGCATTCGTCGTTGCGGCAAGTCGTTCTTGCTGTCAACAATTTATACAAATTGGTTAAAGAGCCAAGGTGTCGATTATTCGCAT
>JBJEDP010000230.1:7293-22868 GCA_051872175.1 Candidatus Limisoma sp. | reverse complement strand
AATAACCTCGTGAGATTTTTTTTGCACATCCGAACGGCTTATTTCGGATGGTTACGTCCCATTTCTCCCATCAGCCCCATTACTCTCCACTCTCACCTCTCACCTTACGCAAAGGCACAAAAAAGGCTGCCCGACAGATTGTCGGACAGCCTGGAGATTATCCCAAAAACTAATTGAAAATTAGTCTTTAAGCTTCATTTTCATGTATTCGCGGTTGAGGCGAGCGATGTTGCTCAGCGAGATGTTCTTCGGACATTGAGCGGCACAAGCACCGGTGTTGGTGCAGTTACCGAAGCCGAGTTCGTCCATCTTGCTAACCATAGCTCTAACGCGGCGAGCAGCCTCGATTTTGCCTTGCGGAAGCAGAGCGAATTGGCTGACTTTAGCCGAAACGAAGAGCATAGCCGAGCCGTTTTTGCAGGCAGCCACGCAAGCGCCACAGCCGATGCAAGTAGCAGAGTCCATAGCCTCGTCGGCAACTTCTTTGGGGATGGGAATTGCGTTAGCATCGCCTGCGCCACCGCAGTTGAACGACACGTAACCGCCGGCTTGTTGAATCTTGTCGAAAGCGCCGCGGTCGACAGTGAGGTCGCGAATTACGGGGAATGCTGCCGAACGCCACGGCTCGATGGTGATAGTGTCGCCGTCGTTGAATTTGCGCATGTGGAGTTGGCAAGTAGTGATGCTACCAACGGGGCCGTGGGGGTTACCGTTGATGTAGAGAGAGCACATACCGCAGATGCCTTCGCGGCAGTCGTTGTCGAACACAACGGGTTCTTCACCTTTTTCTACAAGTTGTTCGTTGAGCATATCGAGCATCTCGAGGAAGCTGATGTCGGTCGGCACGTGGTCGAGTGCGTAGTCGACAAATTTACCTTCTTCCTTAGGTCCGCGTTGACGCCAGATTTTTAACTTTATATTAATTGAATTTTCCATATTGCTTAAAATTAAAATGCCCTGGGGCTGATTCTACTAAGACTTATAGTTACGAGTTTGAACCTTAATTGCTTCGTAATTCAACGGTTCTTTGAGCAGTACGGGCTTTTCGCCTTCACCGGCATACTTCCAGCAGCTGACGTACATATATTCGTCGTCGCGGCGTTGAGCTTCGCCGTCTTCCGTTTGATATTCTTCGCGGAAGTGAGCGCCACACGATTCGTTGCGGTGGAGAGCGTCGATAGCCATCAAGCGGCCGATGGTGAAGAAGTCTTCGAGACGGAGAGCTTTTTCGAGCTCGGTGTTGAGCGTATCAGCCTTGCCGGGCACGAACAAGTTGGTGTCGAATTCTTTCTTAAGGGCGTCGATTTGGTCGATAGCCTTGATGAGGTTTTCGCCGGTACGACCCATACCAACCAAGTTCCACATAATCAAGCCGAGTTCTTTGTGGATAGAGTCGGCAGAGCGTTTGCCGTGGATGTTCATAAGGCGGTCGATGCGAGCGCGAACGCGTGCTTCAGCCTCGTCGAATTCTTTGTCGGTAGTTTTGGGGCAGGGCACCTTAATTTGGTCGGAGAGGTAGTTTTGCATCGTGTAGGGGAGCACGAAGTAGCCGTCGGCAAGACCTTGCATAAGAGCGGAAGCACCGAGGCGGTTACCGCCGTGGTCAGAGAAGTTGCATTCGCCGATTGCAAACAGACCTTTGACAGAAGTTTGAAGTTCGTAGTCGACCCAGATACCGCCCATAGTGTAGTGCGAAGCCGGGAAAATCATCATCGGCGTCTTGTACGGGTTGTCGTTGGTAATCATTTCGTACATTTGGAAAAGGTTACCGTAGCGAGCTGCGATAACATCTTCGCCAAGACGATTGATGGCGTCGGAGAAGTCGAGGTAAACGGCGTTGCCGGTACCTACGCCGAAGCCTGCGTCGCAACGTTCTTTAGCGGCACGGCTGGCGATGTCGCGCGGACAGAGGTTACCGAATGCCGGGTAGCGGCGTTCGAGGTAGTAGTCGCGGTCTTCTTCTTTGATGTCGGTAGGTTTGAGTTTGCCGGCGCGGATTGCTTCGGCGTCTTCTTTCTTTTTGGGCACCCAGATACGGCCGTCGTTACGAAGCGACTCCGACATAAGGGTAAGTTTTGATTGGTTTTCGCCGTGTTTGGGGATACATGTCGGGTGAATCTGAGTGAAGCAGAGGTTCGACAAGTAAGCACCGTGTTTGTAGCATTGAACGGCAACCGAACCGTTGCAGCCCATAGCGTTGGTCGAGAGGAAGAACACGCGACCGTAACCGCCGGTAGCAACAACGACAGCGTGAGCGGCGTAGCGCTCGATTTCGCCGGTGATGAGGTTGCGAACGATGATACCGCGAGCGCGACCGTCAATCATAACGAGGTCGAGCATTTCGCGACGTACGAACGACTTAACCTGACCTTTTTCGATTTGGCGGTTGAGCGACGAGTAAGCGCCGAGCAAGAGTTGTTGACCGGTTTGACCTTTAGCGTAGAACGTACGCGACACTTGAGCGCCACCGAAAGAACGGTTGGCGAGCAAGCCGCCGTATTCGCGAGCGAAAGGCACGCCTTGAGCGACGCATTGGTCGATGATGTTGTTCGACACTTCGGCAAGACGATATACGTTAGCCTCGCGCGAACGGAAGTCGCCACCTTTGACGGTGTCGTAGAAGAGACGATATACGGAGTCGCCGTCGTTTTGATAGTTCTTTGCAGCGTTGATACCACCTTGAGCGGCAATCGAGTGAGCGCGGCGCGGCGAGTCTTGAATACAGAAGTTCAACACGTTGAAGCCCATTTCGCCGAGGGTCGAAGCTGCAGAAGCGCCGGCAAGACCGGTTCCGACAACAATCACGGTAAGGTGACGTTTGTTGGCGGGATTAACGAGCTTTTGGTGAGCCTTATAGTTTGTCCATTTTTCGGCTACGGGGCCTTCCGGAATTTTCGAGTCAACTTTGTCGTTTGAATAAACGGCATATTTGCTCATTATGTTAGTGCTATCCATAATTTTATCGATTTCTTAGTTTTGAATAGTTTGGAAATTAAGCGAACTTAATGGCAAAAACGATAGCCTCAACGATGAAGAGACCGATTACGATAGTTGCCCACCAGTTGCCGATAGTCTTAAAGCGAGGAATCCACTTGTTGTTCGACACACCAATCGATTGGAATGCGCTCCAGAATCCGTGAGTCATGTGGAACCACAAGGCAACCAGACCGATGATGTAGACCGGAAGAGTCCAGATTTGGCTGAATGCGTTTTGGATGTGATACATACCGTTAGCGGCATAGAGCTCAGCTCCGCAAGTAGAGTCGCAGCAACCTACTTGGCTCATAACCTCAACCAATTGCATCTTTGCCCAGAATTGCACGAAGTGTACAACCATGAAAGCGATAACAACGATGCCGAGCACGAGCATGTTTTGCGATGCCCACTCAACGCTCTTGGGGCGAGTCGTCACTGCATAGCGGTCGTTGCCACGAGCTTTGCGGTTGAGAACCGATAGCCAGAAAGCGTAGATGATGTGAACAACGAATCCGGCAGCGAGTACGGCTGTGCCGACCAATGCGTACCAGTTGGCGCCCAAAAACTCGCAGATGGCATTATATGCCTCTCCGCTAATCAAGGCTACCACATTCATTAATACGTGAAAGGTCACAAATAGGATAAGGAAAAGTCCTGTAACCGACATTACTACTTTTCTTCCTAAGGATGAATTTGTTAACCACATAGTAGTTTTGAAAATTAAGTTATTAATTAAGTTGATTTCGTTGCTTATATGTTTTAACGCTACAAAAATACCGATTTTTGAGCAAATATAGAAATAATTCTTTATTTTATTTGGGATTATTTTGGTAAACTGAGCCTTTTTTATGAAATTTGCGCCAATTAGTTGAGAAAATGGGCGACGAAAATGTTATAACATATTGTGCAGTGATACGCACGTTGGGTCGTGCCGGGGCGAAATATCAAGCCTTGCTCGACTCTCTTGTCGGTCAAACGCTACAGCCGAGCCGCATATTGGTGTATCTTGCCGAAGGCTACGATGAGCCGCGCGAGACGGTCGGCGTTGAGCGTATTGTGCGTTGCCCGAAGGGAATGATTGCGCAGCGCGCACTGCCGTTCGACGAGGTCGACACCGACTATATTTTGTTTCTCGACGACGACATTGCCATTGCTCCCGACGGGGTGGAGCGCCTTGCCCGCGCGATGCTCGGCGCTGAGGCGGATTGCGCGTTTGCCGACTTCTATGCGCTCCATCGATTATCTGCCGGGCAAAAGTTCCGTCTTTGGCTGGAAAAAGGCGACCGACAAACGAGCAGCCGACGTTGGGCATACCGCGAGTGTCGCTCGTCGGCGACAGCCTACTCGGGCGCTCCCGAGCCTGTTATGCCGTCGCAAACCGGCTGTGGCGGCGCCATCCTTTGCAGCAAGGCTGCATACGATGCCATCGACTTCGCCGAGGAACTTTGGGCTGACGCTTTCAGCTATCCATTGGGCGACGATCATCTATTCTTATATAAAATGTACGTGCGAGGCTTTAAAGTGGTGGCGCAATTCGACAGCGGCTTTACTCATCTCGATGCTTCCGCCGACCGCCGCCTCGACTATGCTGCCGAGCGCGACCGCTTGGCTGTGTTGCATTGCGTGTGGTATCGATGCCACTATCATCGTCAACCCGCGGCGAAACGCGTGGCGGATGCTTTCTTCTACGGCGTTGTCGAGACGAAACAAGTATTGCTGCGCCTGGCACTGGCTGTGCGTCGGCTGAGCACGCGTCCGCTGTCGGTCTACTTCTCCGGCATGCGCCTGGCACGTCGCATCATCAATTCCGACGAGTTCTCGCGCTTGCCGAGGTTTTGAGTGTTTTGAGTGATGAGTGGATTTGCAACAACGGTGATTATTTCGTACCTTTGCAGGTTGAAAACTGACAAAAGAAAATCTATTATATAAATAATGATAACGATAAGCGGTCTAAAGGTAGAATTTGGTTGCAATCTTCTGTTTGGCGACGTGTGCTTCTCGATTGGCGACAAGGAACGCATAGCGTTGACGGGTCGCAACGGAGCGGGCAAGTCTACGTTGCTGAAGATAATTGCGGGGTTGCAGAAGCCCACGTCGGGCGTAGTTGCCATCCCATCGAATACTACCATCGGCTACCTTCCGCAGCAGATGAACGTGACCGACGACCGCACGGTGATGGAAGACGTCAAGACTGTGTTTGGCGAAGTCGACAGGCTGCGCAGTCGGCTCGACGAGGTGAACAAGCGTCTGGCGGAAGCCACTGATAGCGAAAGCGACGAATATGCTCGTTTGGTCGACCAAATGACCTCGCTCAACGAAGCAATCCTGCTGAAAGAAAGCAATAATTATATCGCCGAAATCGAGAAAACGCTCATCGGATTAGGCTTTGTACGCAGCGACTTCGACCGGATGACGTCGGAGTTTAGCGGCGGTTGGCGTATGCGTATCGAATTGGCGAAAATTTTGCTGCGTCGCCCTGATGTGCTTCTTCTCGACGAGCCTACCAACCATCTCGACATTGAGTCGATTCAGTGGCTTGAGACGTTTCTGCGTCAGAAAGCCAAAGCCGTCGTACTCGTGTCGCACGACCGCGCTTTCCTCGACAACGTGACGCAGCGCACCATCGAGATTTCGTGCGGCAAGATATATGACTATGCCGTAAACTACTCGAAATTCGTCGAATTGCGTCGTGAGCGAGTCGAACAACAACTTCGCGCGTATCGCAATCAGCAAAAGCAAATCGAAGAGACCGAAGACTTCATCGAGCGCTTCCGCTATAAGGCGACAAAAGCCGTGCAAGTGCAGAGCCGCATCAAGCAGTTGGCAAAAATCGAGCGAATCGAAGTCGACGAAGTCGACAATCGCCAAATCAACCTGCGTTTTCCGCCGGCGCCGCGTTCGGGCGACTATCCTGTCATTGCCGAGCGCCTGTCGAAGAGTTACGGCGACCACACGGTGTTCAGCGGCGTGGATTTTACCATCAAGCGCGGCGAAAAAGTTGCGTTTGTCGGTAAGAACGGCGAAGGTAAATCGACTATGGTCAAGTGCATCATGGGCGAAATACCTTACGACGGCGAATTGAAGATAGGTCACGGCGTGAAGATTGGCTATTTTGCGCAAAATCAGGCATCTCTGCTCGACGGCGAGATAACTGTGTTCGACACCATCGACCGCGTGGCTGTCGGCGACATTCGTACGCGCATCAACGATATCCTCGGCGCATTTATGTTCGGTGGTGAGGCTTCGGAGAAGAAAGTCAAGGTGCTTTCGGGCGGCGAGAAGACACGCCTGGCAATGATTAGGCTGCTTCTTGAGCCGGTCAACCTGTTGATACTCGACGAGCCGACCAACCACTTGGATATGCGCACGAAAGATGTGCTCAAGCAAGCCATTCGCGAGTTTACGGGAACGGCAATCATTGTGTCGCACGACCGCGAATTCCTCGACGGATTGGTCGAAAAAGTGTATGAATTCGGAGGCGGCAAAGTGCGTGAACACCTTGGCGGCATCTACGACTTCTTGCAAGCAAAAAATATGACGTCGCTTCAGCAAATTGAAGCATCCGAAGCTAAAAAGTCGGAGTCGACGTCGGACGCTCCTTCGAGCGAAGGCAAACTCTCTTATCAGGAGAAGAAAGAGCGCGAACGGGCTGTCCGTAAGGCTAAGAAAGAAGTGGCAGACGCCGAAAATGCTATCGCCGAACTTGAGCAAAAGATTGCTGAAATCGAAGAACGTTTTGCCACCGGCGAAGTCAACGATGCGCTCTGCCAAGAGCATGCAGCACTGACGTCGGCTTACGAAAAGGCAATGCACGACTGGGAAGCGGCGAGCGAAAACTTAGAGACTTTAGAAAATCAATAATAATATGAAACTTAAAATTTATTTATCAATGACTGCTATAATGGTAGCGTCAACGGTTGGCGCGGCAACACCCAAAACGGGTGCTAATCGCAGCAACCTTGATGAGTCGGTTGCGCCGGGCGCCGACTTCTATCAATATGCATGCGGCGGGTGGCAAAAAGCTAACCCGTTGAAACCCGAGTATTCACGTTACGGAAGTTTTGACGTTTTGGGCGAAAACAACCTCACTCAACTTCACGACTTGGTCGAAGGCTTGCGCGCCAAAACACATCCGACCGGCAGCGTGGCACAAAAAATCGGCGATTTGTATTCGATGGGCATGGACAGCGTCCGCCTAAACAAAGAGGGTGCTAATCCTATTAAGGCTGATTTGGCAAAGATTAACAAAGCCGGTCGTGCCGACTTCTCGTCGATAATCGCGTGGATGCAAGAATTCTCGGCACCGTTCTTCGGTACATATGTTATGGGCGACTTGAAAGACTCGAGCATGAACATCCTCTATTGGGGTCAATCCGGTTTGGGTTTGGGCGATAGAGACTACTATCTGCTCGACGATGCTCAGACGCTCAAGATTCGCGAAGCATATAAGAAATATATCGGCGAGTTGTGCCGCCTTTCCGGCTATACGCAAACAGATGCCGACAGAGTGGTGGCAAGCGTGATGGACATCGAAACCGAACTCGCAAAGGTTGCCATGTCGCGCACCGAACAACGCGACCTTGCGGCGCAGTATAATATCTATACAAGTGCGCAACTCAACGAGGCGTGTCCGTCAATCGATTGGGCGGGCTACTACCGTTCTCAATATCTTCCGGCTGTGTCAGAACTGTGCGTAATGCAACCCAAGTCGTTGCAAAAGGTCAACGAACTGTTGCTGACCAAAGACGAGCAAACGATTCGCGACTATCTGTCGTTCCATCTTATGGACGCCGCATCAGGTTGCTTGAGCGACGATTTCCGCACGGCATCATTCAACGTAAGCAAAGTGATTACCGGTGCCGAGCAAGACAAACCGCGCTGGAAAAGAGCGCTCGCTGCTCCAAATAACTTCCTCGGTGAGGCTCTCGGACAACTCTACGTCGAAAAATACTTCCCCGAATCGTCGAAGAAGCAGATGCTTACCCTCGTCGGCAACCTCCGTTCGGCACTGTCGGAGCACATTGCAAATCTTACGTGGATGAGCGACGCTACAAAAGCAAAAGCGCTGGAAAAATTGGCAGCAATGACTGTCAAAGTGGGCTATCCTGACAAGTGGAAAGACTATACCGACGTGGTTGTCGACCCGAAAAAATCGTATTGGGACAACATCAAAGCGGCTATGCTTTTCCACGTGAAAGACAACAACGAAAAGTGCGGCAAGCCGGTCGACAGAAGCAAGTGGGAGATGACTCCGCAAACGGTTAACGCCTATTACGAGCCTTCTATCAACGAAATTTGCTTCCCGGCTGGTATTCTCCAAGCACCGTTCTTCTCGCCCGATGCTCTCGATGCCGACAACTATGGCGCTATCGGAGTGGTTATCGGTCACGAAATGACTCACGGCTTCGACGACAACGGCCGTCAATTTAATAAGGATGGCAATATGATTGACTGGTGGACTGCCGACGATGCGGCTAAGTTTAACGAACTCGCCGACAAACTTGTCGCTCAATTCGACGACATCGTCGTGCTCGGTGACCAACACGCTAACGGCCGCCTTACTTTGGGCGAAAACATTGCCGACCAAGGTGGTCTGCGCGTCGCTTATACGGCTTACCATAAGACCGAAGAAGCAAAGTCGGGTAAGAGCGTCGACGGCTTTACTCCCGACCAGCGTTTCTACCTGTCGTATGCCAACGTCTGGGCAGGCAATATCCGCGATGCCGAGATTCTGCGACGCACGAAAATCGACGAACACTCGCTCGGTAAATGGCGCGTCAACGCATCGCTTCGCAACCTCGAGCCCTTCTATAAGGCGTTTGGAATCGGCGAAGGCGACGCGATGTTTATGGCACCCGAAAATCGCGTGATTATTTGGTAATTGCTAAAATAAATGATTTTACAAAGAGTGCCGCGTCGAGAACGATTTCGGCACTCTTTTTGTATAACGAACTATGATGAGTGACGTTTTTCAATTCAAACAATTCGCGGTGTGTCAGCGTCGCAGCGCGATGAAGGTAGGCACCGACGGCGTGCTTCTCGGTGCGTGGTGCGATGCCGACGGAGTAGGGCGTGCGCTCGACGTCGGGTGCGGCACCGGGCTGATTTCGTTGATGCTGGCGCAAAAGTCGCCGTCGGCAGTTGTCGACGCAATCGACCTCGATGCAATCGCTGTCGGCGAGGCGTCGGCAAATTTCGTCGACTCGCCTTGGTCGGAGCGTTTACGCGCCGCCTGTGTCGACTATGTCAACTTCACGACCGACGTGCCGTACGACCTGATTGTGTCCAATCCGCCGTTCTTCGTAGAGAAAGTGCTGTCGCCCGAGCGGCGGCGCTCGTGTGCGCGCCAATGCGACTCGTTGCCGTTCGACGTGCTTTTCGGCAAGTCGTATTCGCTGCTGAACGACGCCGGGCGATTTGCCATCATCACGCCGACTTCGATTGACCGGGAAATACTTTTTGCCGCCGGCGAAGCGAATTTTTGGGTAAAAAAGCGCACTTACGTCAAAACAAAAGCCGAAAAGCCCGCCAAGCGGATTCTCTGGGAATTTGTTAAAACAGAAACCGTACCGCAGTCGTCGGAACTCGTGCTGCTCAACGCCGACGGGTCGCGCTCGGAGACTTACACTGAACTTACGAAAGATTTTTATATCAAGTAGCTTCTTTAACTTTTGTTAAGGTTTGCCTCTTAAACCTAACGAATTTGCAGTAGTCTAAACGGTAAATATAGGAGAAACAGCTATGAAAAGATTATTTACGACTTCAGCTATCCTGCTTGCTACAGCTGCTATAGCAGTTGCACAAGATTGGTACGACGATGACATCTACTATGATGCAAGTAAAGCCAAAAAGCAAAAAATGGAGAGTCGCAAAGATGTTAAGAAAAACCCTGACATCGTGGTTTACAACGATGAAACAATGACCTTTGAGGCTCCGACTTATCAGGTTTACAATAACGACACGCGCGACGTCGACGAGTATAACCGCATGGGTGGAATCTATGCGAAGAAAGACACGGCGGCAGTCGATACTGTCGGTCGTCCGGACGTGTTCCAATATACAGAACGAATCGAGCGATTCGAAAATCCCGACATCATCAAATCGAGCTCCGACTTGGATTTGAAAGAACTCTATTACGCCGACGATGTGAATATCTACATCTCGTCGCCAACGGCTTATGTGATGTTCGACGATGTCGATTTGGGATTCCATAACGCTTACAATCACATCACCTTCCGTCACGATTTCGAATGGTGGTATTATTGGAACTATTACTACACATGGCCGTACTACACCTATCATTATCCTGCATGTTACAGATGGGGATGGGCTTATTGGGACCCATGGTGGGGATATTCACCAATTTGGGGCGGTTGTTACTATCATCCGACATGGCACGGCGGCTACTCGCATCTTAGTTACAGCGGACGCCCGACGCATCGCACCGGCACAAACGGCAGAGGCACGTTCGGCGGCTCGCGTGGCACAAACGGTCGTTACGACAAGGCTTATACAAACTACGTAAATCGCACGAATTCCGGTCGTCCCGGCAGAGGTGCTTACACTTCGGGCGGTTCTACCTACGGAAAGACGAACGGCACATCGTCGGGTCGCACATATAACGGCTACCGTGGTGGTAGCAGTTATTCCGGCAACAGAGGCTATTCGAGTGACCGTACTTATTCGGGCAGCTCGTCAAGCAGTTCAGGCGGACGCTCGACGTCGCGCAGCAGCGGCTCATCCTACAACAAGTCGTCTTCGTCTTCATCGTCTAACTCGGGTTATCGCAGCAGCGGCGGCTACTCGTCGGGCGGTAGCAGAGGTTCGTACAGCAGCGGCGGAGGTCGCGGTTCGTTCGGCGGCGGTGGCGGCGGTGGTCGTAGCGGAGGTCGCAGATAGTTACATTCCTATTAGATTCAGTTAGACTATGAAACGTTCAGTTATAATTATAGCATCAATGCTGGCGGGTGTGTCGGCATTGAACGCACAAAGCGCATTCGACGCTTACAGCATCTCGCAATCGAACGAGTTGCGCGGCACGGCACGATATATGTCGATGGCAGGTGCATTCGGTGCCCTTGGCGGCGACTTATCAGTGCTCAATCACAATCCCGGCGGTATCGGCGTATACCGCAGCAGCGACATCGGCGCAACTTTCGGCGTAACCGTACGCAATACCGAAGCCGGTGAGGGGATGGATATGTATAAATCGAAAGAGACCGATTTCAACTTTACCAATATCGGCTACGTCGGCGCCTTAAAACTCAATTCGGAAGCAATGCCCAACATTAACTGGGGATTCTCTTATAATCGATTGGCTGATTTCCGCCGCCATTACACGGGCGATATTTCGAACATCGGCACGTCGATGACTAACTTCATTGCAGGACAAACCAACCTTGGAGGCTTTACTCCGGATGATTTGGGCGCGATTAGAAACGAATATAACCCGTATCAAAATCCCAACTTACCTTGGGCAAGCGTATTGGCTTACAATTCGTATCTGATTAATCCTACGTCGGAAGATGGCAACTACGTCGGACTCCTTGACGATTTGTCGACGGGAAGCAGCGCTTTCACGGTCGACGAACGTGGTCAAGCCGACGAATATTCGTTGAGTTTCGGCGGTAACGTATATAATACGGTATATTGGGGCGTTGCTTTGGGAATCGTCGACTTCGATTATTCGCTCGACACTTATTACGGCGAAACGATTCAGAACGCTTACGTTCCCTTCGAAACACCGACAACAGTCGGTATGGAAAACGGTACTGCAGAGTGGAATATTCAGAATTCGCTGCATACGTTCGGTACGGGTGTGAACTTCAAACTTGGTGTCATCGTTAAGCCCGTCAACGAGTTGCGTATCGGCGTTGCATTCCATACACCGACGCGCTATTCGATTACTCAAGACTACATCGCGTCGACAGGCTATTACCTCAAGCCGGACAATCACGACGTAATCCGCGGCGATGCTTATACCGACGAAGGCTATATCGGTCGTGACGAATTCACGGTGCGTTCGCCGTGGAAGGTTATCGGCAGTATTGCCGGAGTAATCGGCGGACGCGGCATCATCAGCCTCGACCTCGAGCATACGGCATATCCTGATATGGGTATTCTTCACGACGGCGTGGAAGACGCTTATACTTGCGAGAATATCGGCAAATACTTTAAATCGACCGAAACGGTCCGCATCGGTGCCGAATATAAGGTTACGCCGAAGTTCAGCCTCCGCGCCGGCTATTCGATTCAAACTTCGACAATGAGCGAAGATGTACAAAATGACAAACTCAGCATTGCTACGGCAGGTACGACGCTTTCGTATAATTTCGACAAGAACATTCAGCACGTCACTTGCGGTATGGGCTATCGTCACAACAATTTCTACGCTGACGTGGCTTACGTCTATCGCAATCGCGACAGTCAATTCTATGCATTCTCGCCCGACGATTATATGAGTCCGAATGCTCCCGTTAAGGACAAAAACCACAGCATTGCGCTATCGCTCGGGGTCAGATTCTAACACAACTCCTATATTTTACAACTACTACAAAATTGAGGCTGCGTCGAACTCGCGACGCAGCCTTGCTTTTTGGCGATTGAAATCTGCAAAAATTGAGGGAGAGTGCCGATTCGGTACCCTCCCTCGTTGCAAGCCGTTAGGTAATTAAAAAATTATTTGGATTGTTGTTCGTATACTAAAGTTTTCGGCGGAAGGTCGCAAACTTCAGAAGGACCGAAGTATTGGATAGGACCGGGATAAACGTAGCAGGTTTCGCGAGCCCATTTTTCGCGTTTAGCAGCGAATTTTTGGAACGGACCGTCTTCGAGCTTAACAAGCGCCTTGCGGATAACCGGTTTTTGCTCGCCGTTGCGTTGTTCCATATTCATCATCATAGTGATAGGAATACCGCCTGCCATCCATTGTACGGAGGGCTTGGTAAGGTTGCGAATCGACGACATATAGCCTGTAACGCCTGCCTTGATGAGTTGAGTAGCGTTCACGCCGAGTGCGTAGCAGTAGTCTGCATCGAAGTTTGTCGGAGCGGCGCAACGTCCTTCGTAGCCGAAGAAGTGGTGGAGAGGCTTGAACGAGCCGTTGTATTTGCCTTCAGCCTTCATGTCGGCCAAGCGGTTGCCAACCATCTCGCTTAGGAGCTTTTCTGTCTCGATGAGCGAAACTTGTACGTTTCCGTGCGGGTCGCGGTCGAGCGAAAGTTGGCGTGCCACGCCGAGAGGAAGACTTGCGTAGATTGCTGCATTAGCTTCCGTAAGGTGTTCGATGATGTATTTGCGTTGGTCGGCAGCTGCTGCAAATTCGTCTTTGTTCTTGGCGAGCAAGTCGTTGAGTTCGGCAATCAGAGCCTTCATTGCGGGAATAAACTCGATAAGACCTTCGGGGATGAGCACCGTACCGAAGTTGTTGCCGTCGGCAGCGCGTTGAGCAACGATGTCGGCAATGTAGTTGACAACGTCGTCAAGAGTCATATTTTTCTCTTCAACTTCTTCCGAGATGATGCAAACGTTCGGTTGAGTCTGCAGAGCGCATTCCAAAGCGATGTGCGAAGCCGAGCGACCCATCAACTTGATGAAGTGCCAGTATTTCTTTGCAGAGTTGCAGTCGCGTTGGATGTTGCCGATAACTTCCGAATAAACTTTGCAAGCGGTGTCGAAACCGAACGACACTTCGATAGAGTCGTTCTTCAAGTCGCCGTCGATAGTCTTCGGGCAACCGATAACTTGTACGCCTGCGCCGATTTTCTTGTAGTATTCAGCCAAAACGGCAGCGTTTGTGTTAGAGTCGTCGCCACCGATGATGACGAGGGCTTTGATGCCGAGTTGTTTTACAATTTCAAGACCTTTGTCGAATTGTTCTTCTTTCTCAAGTTTTGTTCTGCCTGAGCCGATGATGTCGAAACCGCCGGTGTTGCGATATTCGTCGATGATGTCGGCTGTCAGTTCGATATATTTGTGGTTGATAAGTCCGTCAGGTCCGAGTAAGAAACCGAAGAGGCGGCTGTCTTTGTTAATCGATTTGATGCCGTCGAAAAGACCGGAGATTACGTTGTGACCGCCGGGGGCTTGTCCTCCCGAAAGAATTACACCAACGTTGATGGCTTCTTTCGACTTGTTTCTTGTTGTCGAATCGGCTTCGAAACGAATAACGGGGAGACCATAGGTGTTGGGGAATTTGGCTTCGATTTCAGCCTGGTTGTCGACCGACTGAGTTTTTTCGCCTTCAATGACCTTAACAGCGCCGCTCAATGCCAAAGGAAGTTTCGGCTTGTAAGCCGCACGCGCAATTTGCAATGGACTTTTGTTTGTCATATTATTTATGTTTAGTTAAGTTTTGATTTTCTGCTTGCAAAGTTAGTCATTTTTGTCTAAATAATCAATCTGTTAATCGTAAAAGTTGTAAAAGAAGCACGGCTGATTTTTTGTCGATTTTTCTGCAACAATTTGTTGTTGTCGAATAAATTGGTTTATTTTGTTATCCTAAAAAGATTTAAAGCTATGGACGACAAAAAGAAATATAGAGCCTTGCTGCTGGCGGGCTTGGGCGTTGTTGGGCTGGTGCTCGTGTTCGTACTTCGACCGGAACGCGGCAAGTGGTGGCGTCATTCCGGCGTGGTTTGGGCTACGGAATATCACATACAGTATTACGCCGACCGCGACTATAGCGACTCGATTTTGGAGGTTTTTCGCCGCGTCGAAATGAGCGTCTCGGCATTTGCACACGAGTCGACCGTCTCGAAAATCAACGACAATCGCAGCGACTCGGTCGACGCCGTAATGGCTTATATGATAGAGCGTTCGCACGAGTTGTGGCGCATCACCGGCGGCGCTTTCGACCCGACGGTACGTCCGCTGGTCAATGCCTGGGGCTTTGGCGACGACGATATGGCTGTGCCCGACACGGCGCAAATCGATTCGCTGCTGCGGCTGGTCGGCATCGAGATGGTTAAAGTTGTCGGAGGCAAGGTTGTGAAGCAAAATCCGGCTACTCAGCTGGATTTCAGTGCAATAGCAAAAGGCTATGGCTGCGACGAAGTTGTGAGAATGTTGAAGCGAAACGGCGTCGAAGATTGCTTGGTCGAAGTCGGCGGCGAGATTGCTATGGCTGGACATAACTCCGAGGGTAAACTCTGGCGAATTTCGGTGGATACGCCCGAATACAGCGCCGACAGCGTCAGCCGGGCATCGATGTTGGCTTTTTCGATGAGCGACTGCGGCGTGGCAACGTCGGGCAACTATCGCAACTACCGCACAGCCGCCGACGGCACGCCCTACGGACACATAATCGACCCGGTGACGGGCTTTCCGCGGCAGACCGACGTGCTGAGCGCAACCGTTTGTGCGCCGGATTGCACGACGGCGGATGCACTCGCCACGGCATTTATGGTGCTCGGACTCGAGCGCTCGCAAGCCATAGTCGACGCCAATCCCGACGTCAAAGCCGTGTTTATTACCGCCGACAAATCCGGCAACCTGAAGACCGTCTTTTCCAAGAATTGGGATGTAGGTAAGTAAGAGGTAAGAGGTAAGAGGTAAGAGGTAAGAGGTAAGAGGTAAGAGGTAAGAGGTGGCGCAGCGTT
>JBJEDP010000230.1:0-7193 GCA_051872175.1 Candidatus Limisoma sp. | reverse complement strand
TATTCGGCATCCCAGATGCGGTTATTCGACGCTAACGCGCGTTTATTCGGCATCCCAGATGCGGTTATTCGACGCTAACGCGCGTTTATTCGGCATCCTTTGATGCGGTTAATGTTTTGACAATCAGCAAGGGTCGCCCCTCGGTGCGACCGGGCAGGCATGTGAGGCAAATCGGAACGTGCTGGTATCCACTGCGTGTCGAAGATACGCTGTGGATGAGAGCGTTGGAGACGCGCCGTTTGTGGTAAACCTCACGCTCAGCCTCGGAGAGTGCTCAGCGTGAGGAGCGATGCCCACCCAACACCTCTAGCCTGCATTATTCCCACTGTTTCTACTGCAATGACTAACTGCCAACACCTTAGCGCAATGCTCGCTCTTCCTCTTTGAAGGTAGGATTTACTACATTCCGCATCGTCATCGCTGTGCTCACGCTAATGCATTGCCATTTAGCCCTTTCGTAACGGAACAGTATGAATAATGCAGGCTGGCTTCGGAGATGCTCGGTCGTAGTAGCAGAGCGGGAATCGGTAAACTCCCTGTAAACTATCAATAAAATGTAAACTAATCCGACCTTTTTCTGTCAATCATTTTCAGGAACGGACACACAGCTGCTTCGTTAGTTAAATTTAACTGTTGATGGGTGGTTGTTTTTAGGTTTGTTTGGTATTTTTGTAGAAAATTTGCGAAACATAATAATATTTTAAATAAAATGAAAACTACAACTTTCAAGCGAGCAATATTTGCGATAACGATGTTGCTCATTAGTGCCGCGGCAACTTGGGCTTATGATTTCAAGGTTGACGGCATTTATTATAAGGACAATAAAGATGGAAAAACTGTGGCTGTGGCTAAAGAAAGCATGATGGGCACCGCTTATGTGGGGGATGTTGTGATTCCGTCGGAAGTGACATACAACGGCACAACTTACTCGGTAACTTCGATTGATGAAGAAGCTTTCTTTCGTTGCAGCGGAATGACATCGGTGACTATTCCAAACTCTATCACTTCGATTGGCGATTCTGCATTTTATGGTTGTAGTGGGTTGACGTCTTTAACAGTACCGGAATCGGTCACTGAGCTTGGTGTTTGTGCATTCCAAGATTGCACCGGATTGACTTCGATGACTATCCCGGATTCGATTACTATGATACCAAATGGTACATTTTGGTATTGTATCGGGCTGACGTCGGTAACAATTCCGGATTCGGTCACTTTGATTGATGCTTCAGCATTTGCTTTTTGCAGCGGGTTGACGTCGTTTACAATCCCGGAAGCGGTCACTGAGTTGCGAGAGGGCGCTTTTATGATGTGCACCGGGCTGACTTCGATTACAATCCCGGAAGCGGTCAATTCGATTGGAAATTATGCGTTCGGGGGTTGCTCGAGTCTTATGACTTTTACATCAAAAAATACGACTCCTCCGACATTGACTTCTGTAGATACTTTTAAAGAAATGTCGGAAGAATGTCAATTATATGTTCCGGAATCGAGCATCGAGGCATACAAAACTGCTTTGGGTTGGACGTTCTTCACACTTGTCGACGCAATCAAAGATGGCGATGTCAAAGCCGTCAACTCGGATTCGCTGAAGGTAACAGTTGCCGATGGTGCAATTCGCATCAGTGGTGCAGTAGGCGCTGTGGCTGAGGTTTATTCGCTTAGCGGTGCGTTGCTCTACCGTGGCACAGATGCGACTATCGCAATGCCGCGCGGCATGTATGTTGTCAAAGTTGCAGGAACGACTGCGAAAGTGATGCTGTAATCCGGCGGATTTACCCATAAGAAAGAATTAGAGCCTGTTCGTGAAAAAACAGGCTCTAACTTTATTCGTTCTTGATGTAAATCTTCGTTGTGTCGTAGATGTATGGCTCCGATAGGGGGAGCTTGAACGGAATGTGGTTGCTGATGTTTTTTAGGTAGTCGGCAGCGAATTGCTTGTTGTTGTAAGCAGCCGCTACGACGTAGTAGTTCTTTTTGCGGTCGGTCATAACGTAGGCTTCGCATCCGGCATTGCGTAGGCGATTGCACATCTCTTTGGCGTTGAAGATTTGCTTCATAGCGCCGACCACGACGTTGTATTTTTTGAGTTTAACGTCTTCGCCGTAGGCTTGCCAAGCGAGCCCGGTAACGATATTGACGGTGTCGTTGCCCACAACGGTGCCTTTCGGTGCTTGCATTGCCACGATTCGGTTGTAGGTGGTGCTGTCGACGCCTTCGCGCTCTTTGTCTTTGATTTTTGCTACGGCAGATTCGTACGATTGCCGATAGTTTTCTTCGGTGGTCTTGCAAGCGCAAACGAGTAGCGCGATGCAAAACAGTGTTAATATCTTCTTCATAATCAACTTAATATAAAAAAGCGGCGGGGCAACAGTTTGTCAAAGCGTCTGTATGCCCACACCGCGATGTTGTTTGTCCGGTTTTAACGAATCGTGCTTTCGTAAGCCGGGATGTCAACCAATTTAATGTTGAATTTCAAATGCGAGTATGGCAAGATGTCGCCATATTTCTGCGAGCCGTAGCCTTGCGAGTAGGGGACGATAACCTCCACGGAGTCGCCCACGTGCATATTTTGCAGAGCCACAGCCCATCCGGTAATGACACCGCTAAGTCCTGCCACGCGATAGATAGAGTCGCCGTTTGCGGTCTGTGTGTACGAAGAGTCGAACGCTTCGTCGAGATAGTTACGACCGATGTATTTTACGTCGCAAGTCGACGTGTATTTGGGCGACAAATTGTTGGCTGTCAGTGAGCGGTCGTTCAAGAAGCGCATAAGCACGTATGCGTTGTCGTCGAAGTCGGCGATATACTTGTTGTAGTACAGGTTGCCGTTTTCGTCAACTCGAGCGGCTTGCTCGTCGAGCCATTCGTTGTTTGCGTTGCGCCAATCTTCATAGTATTCCCAGGTGTCTTTCTCGGGGTCGAGCGAGCATGCGGGAATGATGGCTAAGAGGGTAAGCGCCAAGAGAAATAGCGGTAATTTCTTCATTTGTTATTCAATTAAAATTCAATTTTCGGTGCTTTTTCGGCTCCTTCTTCAGCTTTGAATTGAGGTTTCTCGCTGAAGCCGAACCAGCTTGCATAGATAACGGTAGGGAATTTCTTTATCGATGTGTTATACTCTTGCACGGCAACAGTGTAGCGCGTGCGAGCCGTTGCAATCCGATTTTCGGTGCCTTCGAGTTGCACTTGCAGGTCGCGGAAGTTCTCGTTGGCTTTGAGGTTTGGATATGCTTCCGACACAGCGAGCAACGACTTGAGTGCTCCCGACAATTCGCTTTGGGCTTTTTGGAATTTCGCCAAATTTTCCTCAGTGAGGTTGTCGGCAGAGATAGTGATTTGAGTCGCTTTGGCGCGAGCTTCAACGACTCCTTCGAGGGTCTTCGACTCGTGTTCGGCATAACCTTTGACGGTCGACACAAGGTTGGGAATCAGGTCGGCGCGACGTTGATACTGTGTTTCAACTTCCGCCCACGCTTGATTGACGGCTTGCTCTTGCTCGACTAATGAGTTGTAGTTACACGAACTCAATGCGAAAACGGCAAAAGCTGCAAAGAATAACTGTTTGAGAGCTTTCATTGTTTGGTTGTTTTAGGTTGGTTTATTGAAGCTTTTTGAGTAATTCCGTCATGCTGACTTCCTTGTTGAGAATACCGGCGAGTGCGTCGATGGCAACGCGTTCTTGCTCCATAGTGTCGCGGTGACGGATAGTAACGGTTCCGTCTTCGAGCGTTTGATGGTCGACGGTGATACAGAACGGCGTACCGATTGCATCTTGGCGACGATAGCGCTTGCCGATAGAGTCTTTTTCGTCGTATTGCATGTGATAGTCGAACTTGAGTGCGTCGATGATTTCGCGAGCCTTTTCGGGGAGTCCGTCTTTGCGCACGAGAGGCATAACAGCCGCTTTGATAGGCGCAAGCGGTGCCGGAAGGTGGAGCACAACGCGAGTTTCGCCGTTCTCGAGTTTTTGTTCTTCGTACGACGATGCAAAAATCGACAAGAACATACGGTCGACGCCGATACTTGTTTCGATGACGTACGGAGTGTATGATTGGTTGAGTTCGGGGTCGAAGTATTGAATCTTTTTGCCTGAATATTTTTCGTGGTTGCTCAAGTCGAAGTTTGTGCGGCTGTGGATGCCTTCAACTTCTTTGAAACCGAACGGCATGAGGAATTCGATGTCGGTAGCGGCGTTAGCGTAGTGAGCAAGTTTCTCGTGGTCGTGGTAGCGATATTTTTCGTCGCCCAAGCCGAGCGCTTTGTGCCATTTCAAGCGAGTCTCTTTCCACTGCTTGAACCATTTGAGCTCTTCGCCGGGACGAACGAAGAATTGCATTTCCATTTGCTCGAATTCGCGCATACGGAAGATGAATTGGCGAGCCACGATTTCGTTACGGAATGCCTTACCGATTTGTGCGATACCGAAGGGGATGCGCATACGACCGGTCTTCTGCACGTTGAGGAAGTTGACGAAGATGCCTTGCGCCGTCTCGGGACGCAGATACACCTTCATTGCGCCGTCGGCTGTGCTACCCATCTCGGTGGAGAACATCAAGTTGAACTGACGTACTTCCGTCCAGTTTTTCGTGCCGGAAATCGGGCAAACGATGCCGTAGTCGAGGATAATCTGACGAAGCTCTTCGAGGTTCATGTCGTTCATCGCTTTTGCGAAGCGTTCGTGCAACTCGTCTCGTTTTGCCACGTGCTCAAGCACGCGCGGGTTGGTTTGACGATAGAGCGCTTCGTCGAACGAGTCGCCGAATCGTTTGGCAGCTTTGGCAACTTCTTTGTTGATTTTGTCGTCAAATTTTGCAATCTCGTCTTCGATGAGCACGTCGGCGCGATAGCGTTTCTTCGAGTCGCGGTTGTCAATCAACGGGTCGTTGAACGCGTCAACGTGTCCCGAAGCTTTCCAAATGGTCGGGTGCATAAAGATTGCCGAGTCGATGCCGACAATGTTTTCGTGGAGCTTGGTCATTGCATCCCACCAATATTTCTTTATGTTGTTTTTCAGTTCAACACCATATTCACCATAATCGTAAACTGCCGACAGACCGTCGTAGATTTCACTTGAGGGGAAGACGTAGCCGTATTCTTTTGCGTGCGCTACAATCTTTTTAAATAAGTCTTCTTGTGCCATTTATATAATAATTTTTCGTTTTATCGTACTTTTAAAGTGCAAAGTAAGCGAAAATTTCTGATTTATTTCGTATTTTTGCAATGGAAAAAATCAAATTGTGATTATTTGATAAATAAACCGCAATTTTAACGACCAATAACCTTCGAAAACCTAAAAAACTATAGAGCGACATCAATATGAAGGACGAGATAGACAATATCGACGACTTGACCACCGACGACGGCGAAGTGTCGGCGCACTCCAGCTACGTTGTGCCCACTGATAAAAATACTCATTTGTCGGGAATGTACCAAAACTGGTATCTCGACTATGCTTCGTACGTCATCCTTGAGCGTGCCGTGCCTCACATCAGCGATGGGCTGAAGCCGGTGCAGCGCCGCATACTCCATTCGATGAAAGAACTCGACGACGGACGCTTCAACAAAGTGGCTAACGTCGTCGGCAACACGATGAAATATCACCCCCACGGCGACCGCTCTATCGGCGATGCGCTGGTGCAACTCGGGCAGAAAGATTTGCTGATTGAATGCCAAGGTAACTGGGGTAACATCCTTACCGGCGACGATGCGGCGGCTCCTCGTTACATCGAAGCGCGCTTGTCGGAATTCGCTCTCGAAACAGTTTTTAACCCTAAAACCACGGAGTGGACGCTCTCTTACGACGGCCGTAAGCCTGAGCCGGTCACCCTACCTATCAAGTTCCCGCTGCTGCTCGCCCAAGGCGCCGAAGGTATTGCCGTCGGACTCTCGTCGAAGATTCTGCCTCATAATTTCAACGAAATACTCGATGCGGCAGTGGCATATCTGCGCGGCGAAGAGTTTGCGCTCTATCCAGACTTCCCGACCGGCGGTTATATCGACGTGTCGAAATACAACGACGGCGAACGCGGCGGCTCAGTGCGCATTCGTTCCAAAATCGATAAAATCGACAATAAAACCCTCGAAATCACCGACATCCCGTACGGGAAAACTACCGGTACGCTTATCGATTCGATTATCAAGGCGCAAGAAAAAGGCAAAATCAAGATTCGCAAAGTCGACGACAACACGGCAGAGCGTGCCGACATCATCGTGCATCTCGTGCCCGGAACGTCGAGCGACAAAACCATCGACGCACTCTACGCCTTCACCGACTGCGAAATCAGCGTGTCGCCCAATTGCTGCGTAATTTCCGACAAAAAACCGCATTTCCTCAACGTCAGCGCAGTGTTGCGCAACAGCGTCGACACCACAAAATCGTTGCTCGAAAGCGAGTTGAAGATTCAGCGCGCCGAGCTCTCCGAGAGCCTGCTTTTCGCTTCGCTCGAAAAAATCTTCATCGAAGAACGTATATATAAGGATAAGGAATACGAGCAAAGCAAAAACGAAGACGATGCAATCAAGCACATCACAAAACGTCTGAAGCCGTTTGCCGAAAGCTTTGTACGTCCGATTACTCGCGACGACGTGGCGAAACTGCTCGACGTCAAAATGCGCCGCATCATCAAGTTCAATAGCGAAAAAGCCGATGCCTACATCAAGTCGCTCAACGACAAAATCGCCGAAATCGACAATAATCTGGCGCACCTCGTTGAGTATACCATCGATTGGTATCTCCATCTCAAAGAAAAATACGGCCACGAGCATCCCCGAAAGACCATCATCCGCAATTTCGACAACATCGTACCATCCAAAGTTGCCGAGGCAAACGAAAAACTCTACATCAACCGCGAAGACGGCTTTATCGGTACGGGCATGAAGAAGGACGAATTCGTTTGCAATTGCTCCGACATCGACGACATCATTATCTTCTTCAAAGATGGTAAATACAAAATCGTCAAAGTTGCCGACAAGGTCTACGTCGGCAAGAATATACTCTACCTTAACGTGTTTAAGCGCAACGATTTGCGCACCATCTACAACCTCGTTTATCAAGACGGTAAGGGCGGTCCGGTGATGATGAAACGCTTTGCCGTGACGAGTCTGACACGCGACCGCGAATACGATATGACTCGCGGTACGAAAGGCTCCAAAATCTGGTGGTTTTCGGCAAATCCCAACGGCGAGGCTGAAAC
>JBJEDP010000229.1:0-4384 GCA_051872175.1 Candidatus Limisoma sp. | reverse complement strand
GGTAGCGTCGGCGGATGTCTGCCACGCGGTCGAGGTCGCAAATGTCGCCGTCCATACTGTAGATTGATTCGACAACGATTAGGATGTTGTCGTACCGACTGTGGTTGGCTTCGACAATCTGCTCGAGATGGGCGATGTCGTTATGGCGAAAACGCATAAACGGTGCGCGAGAGAGGATGATGCCGTCGATAATGCTTGCGTGCACGAGTCGGTCGGCAACGATGAGCGTTTGCTTGTCGGCGATAGCGGCTATGGTGCCTGTATTGGCGTGGTAGCCGCTGTTGTAGACGAGGATTGACTTGCTGTAGAGGTCGGCGAGAAGCGATTCGAGTCGGTTGAAATCGTTTTGGCGCTCCGAGAGCAACCGAGATGCGCACGACGACAGGTAAACGTCGTCGGTGTCGATGCTTGCGAAGAATTCGTCGACCAACCGACGGTCTGCCCCGATGGCGAGGTAGTCGTTCGAAGTAAGGTCGATTAGCGAGTCGCTGCGTTCACCGGGGATGGTGCGCAGGTTGCCGTTTTGGCGTGCCCGTATTAGTGATTCTTCGAAGCGATTTGTCATAGTTGCTCGACGATTTTCAGAAGTTTTTCGATAAGGAAACGCAGTTCGTCGTCGGAGATGATGAATGGTGGCATAATGTAGACCAATCTGCCGAACGGGCGTACCCAGATGCCTTCGGCAACGCAACGGCGTTGGAATTCGCCGACGTCGACCGGTTGCTTCATTTCGATGACGCCGATAGCGCCGAGAATGCGCACTTCCGCCACGTTGGCAAACGCTGCGGCAGGTGCCATTTCGGCTTTCATTATTCGTTCTATGCGTGTCACGTTCTCGTGCCAATTCGACTCTTTCAGCAGGCGAATCGACTCTATGGCAATTGCGCAAGCGAGCGGATTGCCCATAAACGTCGGTCCGTGCATGAGCACACCGGCATCGCCGCGCGAAATGGTGTCGGCAACGTCTTTTGTCGTCGCAACGGCGCTCATTGTCAGATAGCCTCCGGTGAGCGCTTTGCCGATACACATGATGTCGGGCATCACTTGTGCGTGCTCCCATGCGAACAAGCGTCCGGTGCGGCCGAAGCCTGTAGCTATTTCGTCGAAAATCAGGTAGATGTCATATTGGTCGCAGAGTTGACGCACTTTCTTCAGGTAGTTCGGATGGTAGAAATACATACCTCCGGCACCTTGTACGACGGGCTCGAGGATGAGAGCGGCGAGTTCGTCGTGATGGTCCTTGATGATTTGCTCAAGGCAGTCGGTAGCGTGTGGGTCCCATTCGTCGCCGAACGCGCATGAAGGCTGCGGTGCAAACCATCGCGGCGTAAGCGCCGAGCCGAACAGGCTGTGCATACCCGTCACCGGGTCGCATACCGACATAGCGTTCCACGTGTCGCCGTGGTAGCCCGAGCGGATGGTCACGAAGTTGGTCTTATTCTTGTTGCCGGTGCGGCTGAGCGACGCTTGTATCGCCATTTTCATGGCAACTTCTACCGCCACCGAACCCGAGTCGGCGTAGAATATGTTGTTCATGTTCGGCGGCAAGATTTCGAGTAGCATTTTGCCTAACCGTATAGCCGGCTCGTGCGTGAATCCTCCGAACATTATGTGCGACATCTTTTTGAGTTGCTCGCCGGCTGCCGCATTGAGCCGCGGGTGGTTGTAGCCGTGCACAGCCGCCCACCACGACGACATTCCGTCGACCAGACGCGTGCCGTCGTTCAGATAAATATTGACGCCCTCTGCACGCTCTACCGTGTAGGTCGGCAGCGGGTCGATTGTTGATGTATATGGGTGCCAGAGATGGTCCCGGTCAAAATTGTCGGTCATAGTTTGTCCTTTTTTTTGACATATTGTTTATCAATTGCAAAATTACCTATTTTCGCCGTGCCGTGCAAATTTTTCTTTTTCCGAACGGCTGCGAAGTGGTTAGCGGTTAAAAATTTTGTTTTTCGCTCACTTTGCATTACTTTTGTACACAAAACAGAAAAGGATGAAGTCCAATAAAGGAAATACAGAGACGAGTGGCAGAACTCGTAATATAATAAAGGTATTGTGGATTGGCAATGCAATATTTGTCCTGATGTGCGTCGTCTTATGGCTGCTGATTTACAATGGTATAATCGGCTATATGCCCCCGGTGAAAGATTTGCGTAACCCGAACGACAAGTATGCAACCCGCTTGTTCACCGCCGACGGCGTAGAGATGGGCCGCTACTTCCAAAGCAAAAACAACCGTATCTACGCCGACTACGACGAGATTTCGCAAAACGTGGTCAACGCTCTGATTGCCACCGAAGACGTCCGCTTCGAGAGCCATTCAGGCATCGACATCCGTGCGCTGTCGCGCGTGCTCGTCAAAACCATTCTTATGGGTAATCGCGGTGCCGGCGGCGGTAGTACCATTACCCAACAGCTCGCCAAGTTGCTCTATTCGCCCGAATCCAACGGGCTGTTCGACCGCGCTATGAAAAAGCCCGTCGAGTGGGCAATCGCCGTGAAACTCGAACGATATTACACCAAAGAAGAGATTATCCGCATGTATCTCAACCGATTCGACTTCCTCAACAACGCTGTGGGAATCAAGTCGGCTGCCTATGTCTATTTCGGCAAAGAACCTACGGAACTCACTATCGAAGAAGCTGCCACGCTCGTCGGCATGGTGCAAAATCCCTCTCGATACAATCCCGTGCGCTACAAAGAACGTACAATTGCTCGCCGCAACGTCGTCCTCTCTCAAATGGAGAAAGCCGGAATGATTACGAAGGCTGAATGCGACTCGCTCCAGGCGCTCGACCTCGTGCTCGACTTCCATCGCGTCGACCATAAAGACGGCATCGCTCCTTACTTCCGCGAAGCCATTCGCCTCATGCTCCAAGCCCACAAGCCCTCGCGCAGCGACTATCCCGATTGGGACAAACAAGGCTACATCGACGACTCTATCGCTTGGGAAACTAATCCCATCTACGGCTGGGCAGAGAAAAATCGTAAGCCCGACGGCTCAAAATATAACATCTATACCGACGGTTTGAAAATCTATACAACCATCGACTCGCGCATGCAACGCTATGCCGACGAAGCCGTCCTGACCCACCTTCGCGACAACCTACAAAAGGCTTTCGACCGCGAAAAATCGCGCAGCCCGTATACCACCAACAAAGCCGAACTCGGCAACGTAAC
Source organism: Candidatus Limisoma sp. (assembly GCA_051872175.1). GTDB lineage: Bacteria > Bacteroidota > Bacteroidia > Bacteroidales > Muribaculaceae > Limisoma. The sequence goes on along the minus strand of JBJEDP010000229.1, from coordinate 1,201 downwards.
CGTCGAAAGTCTTATCAACAAAGCAATACGTCAGAGTGAGCGCTACCGCGTGCTCAAACTCGCCGGCAAATCAGACGAAGAAATTATGCGCAATTTCGACGAAAGCACCGAAATGCGCGTATTCTCCTACAGCGGCGAAATCGACACCATAATGACCCCGCGCGACTCCTTGCTCTACGCCAAGCGATTCCTCCGCGCCGGATTTATGTCGATGGACTCCCACACAGGCCATATCAAAGCCTACGTCGGCGGTCCCGACTTCAAATTCTTCCAATACGACATGGTAGGACAAGGACGTCGTCAAATCGGTTCGACCGTCAAGCCATTCCTCTACACCTACGCTTTCGAGCAAGGATATACCCCGTGCGACCAATTCCTCAATGCACAGCCCACCATCACGCTTCCATCCGGACAAGTTTGGCAGCCGCGCAACTCCGGCAGCTCGCGCGTAGGCGAAATGGTCGACCTCTATTGGGCGCTTACGACATCTAACAACTGGATTTCCGCACGCCTGATGTCAGAACTTTCGCCCTCAGCGCTCGTTAGAACAATGCACAACTTCGGCATCACCGCCGAACTGCCCGCCGTGCCCGCCCTCTGTCTCGGCCCCTGCGACGTATCTGTGCGCGAGATGGTGACCGCCTACACCGCATTCTCCAACCGCGGTATGCGCGTCGACCCGATTTACGTAACAACCATCACCGACAACGAAGGCAACGTGCTCTACGAGGCACGCCCCCAATTCACCGAAGTGATTAGCGAAGAAGCCTACTTCAAGATGATCGACATACTGCAAAACGTCATCAATAGCGGTACCGGCGGACGTCTACGCCGCGCGCCGTACTCAATCACAGCACCAATGGGAGGTAAAACCGGTACGACCAACTCCAACTCCGACGGTTGGTTTATGGGATTCACACCGAGCCTCGTTTCCGGCGCCTGGGTAGGCGGCGAAGAGCGCTACATCCATTTCAATTCGATGGCACAAGGACAAGGTGCAGCCATGGCACTTCCTATCTACGGCTTATATATTAAGAAAGTCTATGCCGACGCGGCATTGCCTTACAAGCAGAACGAGCAGTTCCCCAAACCGCCCGCAGGCTTTACCCCGTGCTTCAAAGAGTCGTACGACGTCGATAGCATCTCCGCCGAACCCGTCGAATCCCTCGAAGGCGTGTTCGATTAGAGGTAAGAGGTAAGA
>JBJEDP010000228.1:0-4404 GCA_051872175.1 Candidatus Limisoma sp. | reverse complement strand
CCCCATTAATCCGGATAATCCCGACGTGCCTACTGTTGTCGACGACAAAGAGTTTCTCGAGAATACAGCCAACGAGTTTATGCGTCTGTTTAACGCGGCAGACCAGCAACCGATTGTCGATTTGGCAAACGAGTTTGCCGATATGTATGGCGACTACGAAATGCCTGAGGAATTCGACGTTTGGGCAACAACGCCGACCGACATGCTCAATAAAATGTCGAAAACGCTTACGAGCAAAAAATTCGGCGCTTTGATGGCATCGTATACAGAATATTATACGTGGGACTTTACCAATTATGCCGGCGTCTACGAGCCCGGACGTAATTATTACTGGGAGAAAGTAGAAGACTCCGACGACGTAGTGTTCCGCTACAAGAATCGCACCGGCGAAACGTGCACGATTTCGGCAAAGGCGTCGGCTGATGTGTGGACAACGACCAACGAGGTCGAAGGTGATATCCATACGCTGAATATGCCCAAGCAACTTAACGTAACAATCACCAAGGGCACGAAAGAGATGCTCAACGCTACGTTGAAGAGCAATTTCGTAGAAAATGAGTCACTCGAATTGTCATTGGCAACGACGTTCTGCAACATCGCGGTCGATGCAAAGTTGCAAGCAACCAACACAACAATGACTCATTCGTCGACGTTGAAAGTCGATGGTGAAACCGTGTTGACCGGCTCGGCAACAGTTACCGGACGTTCGTTCTGCAACAAGGATTTTATTCGCCGTCAGATAGAGAACGGAACCGAGGACGTGCTTCTCGACTATGTTGACAAGGGTGATGCACAGACTGATATGCTCGGCAAACTTCAAATCAAGGGCACTGTTACCGAACTTCGTCGCTGCTTTGATGCATTAGATGTTGATGCAGAGGCGGACAACAATCGAACAGTACCGACAGCGGTTAAAAATGCCGCTACAACGTTGAACAACAATTTCGTAGCCACCGCATACTATAATGGAACTTCACAAGAGCGTGCCACGCTTACGTGGAAGGGGGTTACTGAGGGTGATGACGGATGGTCATACTATTGGTGGTGGGTAGAACCTGCACTTCTCTTCCCCGACGGTACGACTTATGTTTTTTGGGAATACTTCGAAGACGGCTCGTTCGACTATGTAGCTGATACGTTCGAAAATCTGCTCAACGCTTATTCTTCGCTTTGGAAATAGTTCAGCAAAAACTACATTATCTTTCTTCTTGGGTGCTGCTTGCTACGGCGACGGCACCCATCCTTTCGTATGCACAAACGTCGGAAGTGCCCGACAGCGTGCGCCATTCGACTCTCTGCGAGATTACAGTATCCGCAACGCCGACGACGGGTACGCGCATTAAAGCCGATGGGACTATCGAGGTCGACAATCTGCGAGCGGCATCGTTGATGCAAGTGTTTGGCGAGGCGGATGCTGTGCGGAGTCTGAAGATGTTGCCGAATATCACGTCGACGAGCGACTATGCGTCGGGCGTGTCGGTCGACGGTTCCGACTATTCGAACACGGGATATAGCGTTGGCGGTGCGCCGATATTTTTTCCATACCACTTCGGCGGGATTTTTTCGACGTTCAATTCGCGTTATTTCACTCGGACAAAGATGCAGCGCACGCTCGTCGATGCCGACTTGCCCAATCGCCTTGGCGCATGTGTTGCGCTTGAGCCGCCGACGGCAGAGGAGTTTCACGGTTATGCTAATGTGGGACTGATATCGTCGAGCGTCAGCGTGGCAACTCCTGTCGGGAGTCGGCTGAGCGTAGCCGGTGCTTGCCGCGTGTCGTACATCAATGCGCTCTACGGCAAATTGTTGAGCTACAACGAAACGGACATTCGCTACGACTTTGCCGATTATAATCTGTCGGCAACCTACCGAGCAACGTCGCGCGACCGACTGCACGTCGAATTCTTTCACAACGGCGACCACCTCAAATATGGCGATTCCAATTATGCACTGGATACGCAGCTCGAGTGGAAAAACACGATGGCGTCTGTTGAGTGGAAGCACGATGGCGACGCAGGGCGGCTATGGCGTCAAAACGCTTATGTGTCGCGGTTTGCGAGCGACTTGCAGTTTTCGATGGTCGCGTTGAGCATCGCTTTGCCGTCGTCGATAGTGCGAGTAGGCACGGTAGGGCATTTCCGCTCTGCCGACAGCCGTTGGACAGCGTCGTACGACCTTGGCTATAACGACATCCGACCGCAAAACGTCAGCGCATCGGGATTTGTCGACGAGGTTGACAGTTCGCTGCGTCAACGCTCGTTCGATGGCGTCGTTGGTGGCGCATATCGTCGAAGTTTCGGCGATTGGCGACTTACGGCGTGGCTCAAGTTGTCGGCATTTGCATCCGACGGCTACGCGTCGCTGATACCGCTACCGGGCGTCACGGCGCAGTATTCCAATCGCACTGGCATCTACACGCTCTCGCTCTGCCAAACGGCGCAGACGCTGCATCAAGTTGGGCTTAGCGACATCGGGTTGGCGTCGAACTTCTGGCTCTCGTCGACGAGGCAAATCAAGCCGCAACGCTCGGCGTCGGTGCTCGCCGACTATGCGCGCGACTTCGCTGTGGGCAGTTGTCAATGCCGACTGTCTGTGCACGGCTATTACCGACATCTCAGTAATGCGCACGAATACACCGGCAATATGCTGACAATGATAGATGCCAACTATTCGCCGACCGCCAACGTGACAACAGGCAACGGTGACAGTGCCGGCGCAAGCGTTATGCTTTCAGCAGACGTCAACCGCCTGTCGGGGTGGACAAGCTACGGCTATGGCACATCGCGACTGCTCTACGGCGAAATATCACCGGAGCGCGTTCCGTCGGCATACGATGCCGGACATAGCGCCTGCGTGTTCTTGAAATACGCCGCCGGCAGCCATTTCGAAGTGTCAGCCTATTGGCAGTTCAACAACGGGCGGCGCACGACGCCCGTCGAAGACATTTATTTCATAGCCGGCAACGTGGTGACTCGCCAAGGGCGACGCAACAGCGCCCGTTTGCCCGACTATCATCGCCTCGACCTGTCGGCAAACTACCGATTTACGAGCGGCGGTAAGCGGCAGTTAAAGCATATGATTTCGGTGTCGCTCATCAATGCTTACGCTCGCGACAATGTTGAATTGCAATATTACCACTTTGATATGAGTAAATATACCTACCGCCTCAAGCGGGTCCATTCGTTATACAAACTTATGCCGTCAATCAGTTATGCTATCGAAATATAAATTGCTAATAGTTCTTCCGTTGCTTGCCCTGTCGGCGTGCGTTGATGACGAGCCCGGCGATGCCGACAAGCCTACGTTAGTCGTTGAGGGCTACTTCGATGCCAACGGCTTCCCGAACGTATTCGTGACGTTTGCCGCAAGTCCGTCGACAGCGGAAAAATCAATCGCAGACAATCTTGTGCGTTGGGGAAAAGTGACGGTGTCGGACGGTACGGACAGCATCATCCTGACCGGCTCGCCGACAAAGCGCCATTTTCCGCCGTACTACTATCGCACGTTCGAGATGGTGGGCACTGCCGGCAAAACATATCGGCTGACGGTCGACTATAAGGGTTACTACGCAGAGGCGACGGCGACCATGCCCGAGGTGACGAAAATCGACAAGGTGGAGTTTGAACCGATTGCCGATAACGACCGATTATGCGCAACCTACATCCGATTTCGGTCGCCCGACGACGTCCCGGCATACTACGTCGTCTACACCCGTTCGGTGAGCAACCAAACGATGTTTCAGCCGTGTATGTTAGGCGTTGTAGAGGTCACCGAGCCGCGCAAGGACGTGCGTCTGCAAGTCTACCGAGCCAAGACGAGCCTGAAAAACGATAGCGTAAAATATGTGCCGCATTTCGAGCACGGCGAGATAGTGGGTATCAAGCTGAGCCGCGTCGAAAAGCCTATCTATGACTTTTGGCGAGGGTATACCGACTACACGACGTTTGGCAATTCGCAGTTTGTGAGTAGCACAACGTCGCTGCCGACCAACATCGTCGGCGGAATCGGCATCTGGAGCGTCCAAGCGTCATCGACCGTGGAGCGTAATGTGCCATAAGAAATGTGCGCTGAGAAAATTTTTCAATCGGATGGGTTACATTTCGACTGAACGTGTCATAAAGGAGTAAAGAAACAAAAAATTAAACAATAACAAATTTAAAAGAACAAGATTATGAAAAAGTTTTTGTTACTCATTGTGGCGATGGTCGCCTTTTCTGCAGTGTCGGCTTCGGCAGCGACGTCAAGAACAGACAGTGACGGGAATGAAGTCTATCACCCTTTCTTTGTGTCGGCTCAATATTATATGGGCGATTTCGACATGGCAAAACAATCAAGTTGGTACGGCTTGGGCATGTATGCGACATCTATTAGTCACTGGGGAGCTTTCCACGTTGGTGCAGACTT
>JBJEDP010000227.1:0-4447 GCA_051872175.1 Candidatus Limisoma sp. | reverse complement strand
AGCTACTTCCTACGCCCGGTGAGCAAATATGCCTACGAGCCGGAAATCAGCGACGACGACGAACTGACAATCGAAGAAACGCTGACCAACGAGCAACGCTTGCGCACAACTTTCGAGCAACCTACCGGTCCGCTGGCGCTCTACGTCAACGAATGGCTGCAACTGATGGTCGACAACAAAATGCCGCGCAACAGCAAAGCCGAAAAAGGTATTCACAAATTTTTCCAACAATTCAACAACGCTACCGGCGGCAAAAAATTGGCATTTTTCGGCACTTACGACGAACTCAACGCATTCCTGTCGGAGAAGATGGGCTGGGGAAATCCCGACGGAGGCAACCTACCGCAACTCAAGGACTACGGCAATTTCGTCGTGTTCGGCAATCGCGAAAAAGGCATAATCATCGCTCCCGAAGTGGCTCAATACGTATCGCACACCGACAATCCTTACTACGACGCTGCCGTCGCTGCTGCCGAAGCGCATCTACTGCTCATGCAACCCGGCCGCTGCCCTATCGACTTGGTGAAACACCTCTTCGAAAACGGCTATGTGCCCGACGCACGCTTCCCCGTAGGCAACGATGAGCACGCCCTACTCCATGACAACTGGGACTTCCTGGCGCGACTTTATCTGTGCAAATACTATCGAGCCGATTAGCATTAAACCAAACACGTTTTTCGCCGTCAAATAGAAATAAATTTCAGAGACTATGCAAAATCTTAAGAATCTATTGCCGGCAATTATCATTGCCATAGGCATCGCCGCTTTGGGATGGTTCATCAAAGCAGGTTTAACAGGTTTTACCGATAGTTCGAGAGTGGTAACTGTCAAAGGGCTGTCGGAACGCGAAGTGAAAGCCGATAAGGTAATCTGGCCCATCTCGTTTGTCGAGATAGGCGACGACCTCGGCTCGCTCTATTCGACAATCGAGTCGAAAAACAAGATGATTATTACCATGCTGAAAAGTAAAGGCATCAAGGACAACGAAATAACCTCGCGCATCGACGTCGAAGACATGAAAGCCAATGCCTACACCAACAACGTCACGACCCGCTACAAAGCATCGTCGGTAATAACCGTCAATACGCGCAACGTCGACACCGTGCTCGGGCTGATGAAAGAGCAATCGTCGCTGATTGAGAAAGGCATCGCCATTTCGCTCAATCGTTACGAAAACCCCGTTCAGTTTGAATTTACCGGGCTTAACGACATCAAGCCGGAAATGATAAAAGACGCAACCCAAAACGCACGCAAAGCGGCACAACAATTTGCCACCGACTCGGAGAGCGAACTCGGAAAGATTCGGTCGGCTACGCAAGGTCAATTCACCATCGAAGACCGCGACCAAAACACTCCATACATCAAAAACGTAAGAGTCGTAACGACTATTGTATATTCGCTCGAGGACTAAGAGCCGAAGTGCGAGCAAAACATGGCGAGTTTACCGTCCGACTGACCGAGACTGCTAATCGGTTGCATCGACGTAAATTCGCCTTTTGCGTTGTAGAAAAACTGAACTTTCGCCACGCCGTCGGTCTGCATATGGTAGGTGTCGCAATAGTTTTCCGACGTCACGTTGAGCAACGTAATGCCGTCGCTGTCGACCAATTCGCGCACGCAGGCAAACAGTTTTTCCGCCAAGGGACGTTCGGGCGCGCAGAACTTCACCTCTGTGCCGCCCAACGAACGGCGAATAACGGCATCCGCCTCTTGTTCAAACACATCGCCCGAGCGATTGGCAATGGTCGTCTTCGTATAGCCTCTTGAGTTGTACCAAAGCACAAACGTAGCGCTCTCGGCGGCATTACACAGCGTGATGCGATGCTGATAGGCATACCGACGGTCTTCCGACGCCGTCATCCCGGCTTGCAACGCCAATCGCTGAATGCGGCTAAACCGTTCGTCGCGATAGTCCATGTCGGAACTTGCCGTCGAGACCTTCAACTTCGGCTGCGACTGAATCGGGCGCACAACGAGCATCGACAAATAGTTGAACTGCGGTGCGCGATAGAGCCATAGGCAACCGCTGCTGCGCGTTATCGACGTATAAGCCCAACGGAAATACGTCTCGCACGATTGACTGCCGGCGCGATTCATGTCGACAAACACGTTGCGCCACTCGCCGCCCTGCGCCTTGTGACACGTTATGGCGTAGCCGTACTTACACACCACGGCGTTGAAATATTCGTCTTTTTGCACACTGTCGACATAGCGTTTCACCATATCTTCGAGATTCGAATTGCCCTTCATCTCGTCCGGATTGTTGAGCGCCGAGCGGATTTCCTTGAGGCGTTTGCGCAGTTTTTCCGGCAATTTTTCGTGGAAGAGCACCGTCTGCGCCTGAACGACCTCCTTCGACACTATGGCATTCTCGTCGTCGATAAAGTTGTCGAGCAGCATCACCTTGGCTTCCTTACGCTGCCCGTACGAGCGATACTCAATCCGGACCTTGCGGAATGCCAAATCGACCAACCTGCCGGAGCCGCGAAGTCGCACGGGATAGCGCTCGACGGCGGCATCCGAGTCGCACTCGACCACACGAACAAAACTGCCGTTGAACAACTCGCAATCCGAGCGATAGTTGTTGCGAGCAATCATCAGCAACTCGCCGGGCAAAAGTCGCGCAACATTCGTGCCGAAATAGTGTCGGCGGATGGCTTGATTGTACTGCAAAGCCTGCCGATTGGTATGCGTTATAACTATGCTCTGCGGAGCGGGTTTGTCGGGCATCAACCGGAAATAAGGCTCCAACAAATCGTTGTCGGCGTTGACAACGTCGTCGGCATATTCGACCGCGAACGACATAAACGCCCGGTGGTCGATGCTCCGGCGGAGCGCTGTGGCGTTGAGCAGAATTCCGCTCTCGACGTCTTGACGCACCACTTCGTCGAGCAAAGCCACTCGGCAATCAACGTTGTAGTGAGTCGAAAGATAGTCTTGGTCCATCGCCGGCGAAAGGCTCTGCCCTACAGGCGGCAACTGTGCATAGTCGCCCACGAAAACTATCTTTCTGCCGTCGGCATAGCCGAACAAGTCTTTCAAAAGGTGCCCGCTGCCGAACGTAAACAAATCGTTCTCGGAAAAGCAATCTTGTATCATCGACGCCTCGTCGACAAAATAGATGGCATCTTCGCTGTCTTCATTCTTGCGCAAAACGAATTTCAGTTGAATGATGTCGTCTTCGCTGACGTCATTCATCCGGCGCTTGCTGCTGTTGCTCAGCATGTAGATGGCACGATGGACGGTCGACGCTTGCAGCCCGGTCTTTTCCGACAAAATCATCGCCGCGCGACCCGTTGGCGCCATCACGTGGCATACGCGCTGCTCCGCTTGCTCGTCGTCGGACGAATTGCGAACGATGTCGACAAACGCCTTGAGAATCGTCGTTTTTCCCGTTCCGGCAGCGCCTTTTAGAATGAAAACCGTGCTATCGTCGTCAAGAAATCGCCGGAAAGCATCGATGGCGCTTTGCTGCGACCGTGTGTATTCAAAATTTCCCATCCCGTTACTGCCGAATCAAAACGGCTTTCTATATTTGTCGTCGGCGCTGTCGTCGATAATGCTCAGATAGCTGGCATAGCGCGACTCGCTGATAAGATGATTGTCCAAAGCCTCTTTGACGGCGCAACCCGGCTCGTGACGGTGCGTGCAATTGCCATACTTGCAGTCGGCGGAAATGCGGAAAATCTCCGGGAAAAAGTGCGCAACTTCTTCGGTGGCGAAATCGATCGTGCCGAAGCCTTTTATGCCGGGAGTGTCGATGATATAACCGCCGTCGGCAAGTTCGTACATTTCGGAGAACGTCGTAGTGTGCATACCCGTGTGATGCGTCTGCGACACTTCCGCCGTGCGCGCTGCAGCACCCGGCACCAAGCGGTTGATAAGAGTCGACTTACCCACTCCGGAATTGCCCGAAAGCAACGTGGTCTTGCCCTGCAACATCGCGCGTATTTCGTCGAGCCCGATGTCTTCAGCCGCCGAAACCTCGACAACGCGATAGCCTATCGACTCATAGAGATAGCGCACGCCGTCGCAATATTCGCGCATTTCGTCGTCGAGCAAATCAATCTTGTTGATAACAATCACCGCCGGAACGCGATAAGCCTCCGCAGTTGCCAAAAAGCGGTCGATAAACGTCGTCGACGTCAGCGGGTTGACCAACGACACGACAAGCATTGCCGCATCGAGATTAGAAGCAATAATGTGCGACTCCTTCGACAGATTCGATGCGCGACGAATGATGTAGTTGCGGCGCTGATGCACCTCAACGATAAAGGCAACGTCGGCATTTTCGACTATCGTAACGCGGTCGCCCACCGACACCGGATTGGTGGTGCGCAGACCTTTCAACCGAAAATTGCCCTTGACCTTGCAATTGACGTAACGCGAATCGTCGGTCTTGACCACATACCAACTGCCGGTATTCTTTACTACTAATCCTTCCATA
>JBJEDP010000226.1:21779-23407 GCA_051872175.1 Candidatus Limisoma sp. | reverse complement strand
AAAGTTTATGACCGGAATGTTCGACGTCATTCTCAATCCGATGATGCGCGATGGCGTAAGTTTCTGGTGGCTCGATTGGCAGCAACATCTCTACGACCGTAAGATGCCGACGCTGAAAAACACGTGGTGGGTAAGCCGTTGCTTCTTTACCAATATGGAGCAATACACCGATAAGCGACCGATGATATATCACCGTTGGAGCGGCTTGGGCAACCATCGCTACCAGGTGGGATTCTCGGGCGATGCCATCATCTCGTGGAAGTCGCTCGACTATCAGCCGTACTTCAACAGCACGGCGTCGAATGTGCTTTACGGCTACTGGAGTCACGACCTTGGCGGTCACATGGGCAACGTAAAGTGTATCGACCCGGAAATGTATGTGCGTTGGATGCAGTTCGGCGCAATGAGCCCGATAATGCGCTCCCACTCGACGAAGAATGCCGCCGTGCGTAAAGAGCCGTGGGAGTTCGACAACGAGCATTGTGCGGTGCTTCGTTCGACGGTTCGTCAGCGCTATACGATGGCGCCCTACATCTATACGATGGCACGCAAGGCTTACGACGAGGCGTTGGCAATCTGCCGCCCGATGTACTACGACTATCCGACAGCCGAAGAGGCTTACTCGTTCCGCAACGAGTATATGTTCGGCGACCAAATGCTCGTGTCGCCTATCACGTCGCCGATGAGCGGACGCTATTCCGTACAAAAGACGTGGTTGCCCGAGGGAAGTTGGTATGAAATGGCGACCGGAGCAATGGTCGACGGTGGCGGCACGGTCGAACGCAGCTATGCCATCGACGAGTATCCCGTATTCGTCAAAGCCGGCTCTATTTTGCCGTTCTACAACGAATCCGTGCAAAACCTCCAAGGCTACGATGAAGACGTCGTTGTGACGGTGTTCCCGGGCAACGAAGGCGGCTCGTTTGAGATGTATGAAGACAATGGCGACGACCAAAATTATGCCAAGGAGTATGCCACAACGGCACTCAGCAACACCGTCGATGGCAACACGCAGACCATCGTCATCGGCGCACGTAAAGGCAGTTACGTCGGAATGCCGGCAAAGCGCAAGTTTAGCGTGAAGTTGCTCAATCGCTTCGTGCCCGAGTCGGTAACCGTCAACGGTCGCCCGGCGAAGTGCACCTACGATGGCGACGACTTTGCAGTGATTGTCGACATCGACGAAACCGATTGCGCGAAAGAGAAAGTTGTCAAAATCACCTATGCACCGACCGAGCAGACTCTCGACGGAATGAAGGCGCGTGCACATCGCTTGGCTAAAGAATTTGAGGCACTTAAGTATCGCGATGCCGGAATCGTGTTTAAGGCGCCGTTTGCCATCCTCGGCAGCGTCAGCGAGGCTATGTACTACGCCGAACCAGCTGAGCAGCAGAAGGTCATTGCAGACTTTATGACAAGTTATGCGCAATTGCCCGAACTTCTGAAAAATCAGAATCAAAACGAAGAGCAAGCTAAAGCATTCCTCGAAGCAATCGACTGGAAGAAGTAATAGGTTGTAAATCAAATAAAAACGAGGGTGCGTCAATTTTGGTACACCCTCGTTGTGGTTAGAGGTTAGAGGTTAGAGGTTAGAGGTTAGAGGTTAGAGGTTAGAGGTTAGAGGTTAG
>JBJEDP010000226.1:0-21679 GCA_051872175.1 Candidatus Limisoma sp. | reverse complement strand
AGAACTGATTCGTTATCACGACCGAGTATTTCCGAATCTTGTGCTCTAACTCGTTGATGTTAATCACAACTGTCGTATCTTCGACACGTCAACCCCTGTCGTATCTACGGCACGGCAGGGGTACATAGTATCTTTTCAGATGTTTTAGTCACACGTATAACAATGTATTATTGCTGCTTGAAGAGTTCTTTGATGGTTCCGAGCGAGCCGAGGACGTTGGTTGCCTCGTAGGGCAAGTAGACGGTCTTCGTGGCGGGTCCGGTAGCCATTTCTTTGAGCGTTTCGATGTATTTTACAGCCAGCTGATAAGCGGCAGGGTCGGAGTTGGTCTGGCGGAGCGCTTCGGCAACGCGTTCGATGGCTTTTGCTTCAGCCTCTGCTTGCAGAATTTTCGCCTCCGCTTCGCCTTGAGCTACAAGGATTTGCGACTCTTTATCGGCGCGAGCGCGGTTGACTTGCGACTCTTTTTGACCTTCCGACTGAAGAATCATCGAGGCTTTTTCGCCTTCCGCCTTCAGAATCTTAGCGCGGCGTTCGCGTTCGGCTTGCATCTGTTGCTCCATAGCGTCGCGAACGGTTTCGGGCGGCGTGATGTCTTGGAGTTCGACGCGGTTGATTTTTACGCCCCACTTGTTAGTGGCGTCGTCGAGCACGGAGCGTAGCTTTTGGTTGATGGTGTCGCGCGAGGTAAGCGTCTCGTCGAGTTCGAGTTCGCCGATGATGTTACGCAGCGTGGTTTGCGTAAGTTTTTCGATGGCGTTGGGCAGGTTGTCGATTTCGTAGACCGACTTGAATGGGTCGGTGATTTGGAAATAGAGCAACGCGTTGATGCGGGTTGTTACGTTGTCTTTAGTAATCACGCTTTGTTCGGGGAAGTCGTAGACTTGTTCGCGGAGGTCGATGACGTCCGACATTTTGACGATAGTAACGTCGCCGCGCAGACCTCTGACGGTCTGGCGAACATACACTTTTCGCGGGCGGTCGAGAATGGGCCAGATGATGTTGATACCCGACGATAGCGTGCTGTGATAGCGACCGAGACGCTCGATGATTTTTGTCTCGCTCTGGCGTATCACCTTAAGTCCGCTCATAACAAACAGAATTGCTACGAGGGCAATCAGAATAACGATGTAAAGCGTTCCCATAAGATTATTGTTTAGGTTTGACTGTTAAAACTATGCTGTCGATGCTTAGGACGATGACTTTTTCGCCTTTTTCGATGTGTGCCGAGTCGGCAGCCACGGCTTTCCAGTCGTCGCCGTCGATGCGTACGCGACCCGTAGCGGCAGCTTCGTCGATAGTCTCGGTGACCACGGCTTCGCGACCGATTAGCGCCTCGACGCCGCTCTTACGCTCTTCCGACTTGCGGTTGTGGAAGAGTCGGATGATGACGGGGCGAAAGAAGACGAGCGCGATGAGCGAAGCCACGGCAAAAACGACCACTTGCCACGTCAGCGATGCGCCGCAGCCGGCGGCAATGGCTGCCACCAAGGCTCCGAGCGACAAGCATACGGCGGCAAATCCCGACGTTGCTATTTCGATGACAAAGAGCACGAGTGCTGCAATTATCCAAATTTGCCAGAGTTCCATACGCTATTGTCTGTTAGGTTGTCCGAGAAAGTCGAAAGTGTCGACATAGATTTCCGTCACGGTGTGTTTGATGGTGTTTTTGTCTTCCCAAACGCGAGTGCGGATTTTGCCTTCGATGTAGAGTTTAGCGCCTTTGCGGATGTATTTGTCGGCAAATTCGGCGTTTTTGCCCCACATCACGATGTTGTGCCACTCGGTTTTCTCGGGCACGTTGACGCCAGCGGCTGTAGTGTAAGCGCGCTCGGTTGTGGCGAGTGAGAACGATGCAATGGGCTTGTTTTCAGCCATGTAACGAATCTCGGGGTCGCGACCGACGTTGCCTATCAGGATTGCTTTGTTGACTGACATTGTTGTTAGACTTTAAGTTGCTATTTTACAGAAGCCTTAAGTCCCTCGACGACGGCGTTGGTAAAACCGCAGGCTTCCATGCGGTTAAGCCCTTTTATAGTTATGCCGCCGGGGGTTGTTACGCGGTCGATTTCGGCTTCGGGATGCGTGCCGTTTTCTTGGAGCAGCATCACGGCGCCTTTGACGGTTTGTTCGACGATAGCCTGTGCCTGATTGGGGTAGAGACCGAGTTCGACGGCGCCTTCGACGGCAGCGCGGACGTAGCGCAGTGCGTATGCCGTGCCGCACGAACACAGTGCGGTGGCGGCGCCCATGAGACGCTCTTCGATGACGGCAACTTTACCCAGTAGGTTGAAGATGTCGACAACCGTGTCGACTTGCTCTTCGCTCGCTCCGTCGTGGGCTATTACGGTCATGCTTTCGCCAATCGAGATGGCTGTGTTGGGGATGGCGCGGAAAATCGTCGGCGTGCGTGTTTCTTCGGTGAAAATCTCGCGGAGATGTTCGATTGGCACGCCGGCAACAACCGACACGATGATTTGGTCGCTGCGCACAGCCCATAGTATATCTTTTGCAACAGCATCGATGAGCCATGGCTTGACGGCAACGATGATGATGTCGGCGCCTAATGCCGATTCGCCGTTGTTGGTCGTTGTTTCAACATTAGGAAAACGTTCGCGAAGTTTTTCGAGTTTCGGCTCCGTGCGATTCGACGCCGAGATGGTGTTATTATGCGCAAAAACATGGTTGGAAGCAAGCCCTGCGGCGATTGCTCCTCCCATGTTTCCGCAACCGATGATTGATATTTTCATTAATCTCTGTAAGTACTAAAAGTTTTTTAATCTTCGGTGTATTCGCCCGACGGGGTTTCATCCTCGTCGTCGTCGACGGCAATAACCGGCTCGGTGCCGTCTTTAGCGAAGAGTTGCGCTTTGATTTTTGCTTCGATTTCGTTGGCGAGTTCTTCGTTCTCCATAAGGAGTTTCTTGACGGCGTCGCGGCCTTGAGCGAGTTTGCTACCGTCGTAAGAGAACCACGAGCCGCTCTTCTTGATGATGTCGAGCGCCACGCCGAGGTCGATGAGTTCGCCGCTACGCGACACGCCTTCGCTGAAGATGAGGTCGAACTGAGCGCGTTTGAAAGGAGGCGCCACCTTGTTTTTCACAACCTTAACTTTGGTGAGGTAGCCGAGCGTTTCTTCGCCTTTCTTGATGGCGGAAGAGCGACGGATGTCGATGCGCACCGATGCGTAGAATTTGAGGGCGTTACCGCCGGTGGTCGTTTCGGGATTACCCCAGGTTATGCCGATTTTGTCGCGCAGTTGGTTGATGAATATACAGGTTGTTTTCGTTTTCGAAATCGTTCCGGTGAGTTTGCGGAGCGCTTGCGACATCAATCGAGCCTGCAGACCCATTTGCTTGTCGCCCATAACGCCTTCGATTTCAGCCTTCGGGGTGAGAGCGGCAACCGAGTCGATGACGATGATGTCGATAGCCGACGAGCGGATGAGTTGGTCGGCAATTTCGAGGGCTTGTTCGCCGTTGTCGGGTTGAGCAATCCAAAGATTGTTGACGTCGACGCCGAGTTTTTCGGCATAGAAGCGGTCGAAAGCGTGTTCGGCATCGATGATAGCGGCAATACCGCCTTGCTTTTGAGCTTGAGCGATGGCGAGCGTAGCCAGAGTGGTTTTACCTGACGATTCCGGACCGTAGATTTCGATGATACGTCCGCGGGGATATCCTCCCACGCCCAGAGCGTAGTCGAGACCGATGATGCCGCTCGGAATCACTTCGATGTCTTCGATATTGTCGTCGCCGAGTTTCATGATTGTTCCGCGGCCGAAGTCTTTCTCTATCTTTGCCATAGCGTTGTTGAGCGCCTTGAGCTTTTCGCTCGAAACGGGCTCTTTCGCTTTCTTGTCTGCGGTTTTCTTTTCCATATTCTGTGTTTTTGAAGTTTATTTCTTAAGTTCAAGTATTTGGTTTGCACTGTCTTTGGTGTTGACCTTTGTGATGATGTCGGTCACTGTGCCTGTTTCGTCGATGAGGAAGGTTGTGCGAACGGTGCCCATGCTCTCGCGGCCGCACATCTTCTTGAGCTGCCACACGCCGAAGGCTTCGTTGAGCGTCTTTTCGGTGTCGGCAATGAGGGTGAACGGCAGGCTGTGCTTTTCGGCAAACTTTGCGTGCGACGCCGCGCTGTCTTTGCTCACTCCGACCACTTCGTAGCCGGCTGCTTGTAGACTGTCGTAGCCGTCGCGCAGGCTGCATGCCTCGGCGGTGCATCCGGGAGTGTTGTCCTTCGGATAGAAATATATGATGAGTTTCTTGCCGGCAAAGTCGGCGGCTTTTATCTCACGTCCTTGTGCATCTGTTCCCAGTATTGCCGGGATTTTATCTCCTACTTTCATATTTTGTTGGTTTTTTGTTTCTGTTGCAAAGTTAGTTGTTTCAGCGGGCAACGAATATGTACTACTGTGTTAATTAATGTTTAACTTCGACTTTTTTTGTCGGCGGAAGGTCGCTGTTTCGGCGGTCGATGGCGTCGACAACGCTGCGAGCAAGGTTGCGGAAAGACTCGCCGGAAACGGTGTTGGTGATTGCGGCGGGCGTACCTTTGTCGCCGTTGTCGCAGATGCTTGCCACTAACGGAATCTGTGCGAGCGTATCCACGCCGAGGGCTTCAGCGAGCCGAGTTCCTCCGCCGTTGCCGAAGATGTAGTAGCGTTCGTCGGGGTGTTCGGCGGGAGTGAACCACGACATATTTTCGACAATTCCGAGCACGGGGACGTTGACTTGCGGGCTACGGAACATGCTGATGCCCTTGCGAGCGTCGGCGAGCGCCACTTCTTGCGGCGTGGTGACGACGATAGCGCCGGTGATGGCGAGCGTCTGCACCAGGGTTAGGTGGATGTCGCTTGTGCCGGGAGGCATGTCGATGAGGAAGTAGTCGAGGTCGCCCCAGTTGGCATCGCTGATGAGTTGCTTGAGGGCGTTGCTTGCCATTCCTCCGCGCCAGAGCACGGCATTGTCTTTTTCGACGAGGAAGCCGATTGAGAGGAGTTTTACGCCGAACTTTTCGACCGGCGCGATGAGGTTGCGACCGTCGACTTGGTCCATATAGACCGGTTCGTCTTCGACGCCGAACATTTTAGGCACCGACGGTCCGAAGATGTCGGCATCGAGGAGTCCCACTTTGTAGCCCAGCGAAGCGAGAGCCACGGCGAGGTTGCTTGCCACGGTCGACTTTCCGACGCCGCCTTTTCCCGACGAGATGCCGATGATGTTGCGCACGCCCGGCAGGAGTCGTGCCGGAGCCTTCGCCTCTTGGCGAAATTTCACGGCGATGTTGCCTTTGATGTCGACGTCTTCGCTGATGTAGGTAGCGATAGCCGTTTCTGCGGCGCGTACCACCGACTTAACGAACGGGTCGGTAGGACGGTCGAAGATGAGCGAGAACGACACTTTCATCCCGTCGATGCGAATGTCGTCTTCTACCATTTCGGCTTCGACAAGATTTTTGCCGTTGCCGGGGTAGCGCACTTTCGCGAGTGCTTCGAGGATGAGTGCCGGATATAAAGTTATGTCCATTGTTATTTTCGTTTAGATGTCGTTTTGAAATTTTTTGTCGGTTTCGAGCGTACCGCGCGAGAAACTTCGGTAGGTGTCGTGCTCGATTTCGATGTCGGGTTCGACGAGCTGCGTCTCGGCATCGAGGTGCCACTTAATGTATTTTATCGTCAGTCCGCGAGCGAGCCATTGACGCTCGTAGAATGTTCGAATTTCGAGGATGTCGTCAGCCAGTCCGGAGTGGTAGAGGTCGTCGGTGTCGACGTCGGTAGTCAGACCGTTGAGCCGAACCATCTCGTGAGTGTAGGTATAGAGGAACGGGCTGTCGGTCTTGAGGTGAATAATTCCGTCGGGGCGAAGAATCTGACGGTAAAGGTTTTGGAAGCGCACCGACGTAAGACGCTTGTTCACTTTCTTCATCTGCGGGTCGGGGAAGGTTATCCAGATTTCGGCAACTTCGCCGGGAGCGAAAAACTCGTTGATGAGTTCGATGTTAGTGCGCAGAAAAGCGACGTTTGTCATTCCTTCGTCGACCGATTGGCGTGCGCCGGTCCACATTCGTGCGCCTTTGATGTCGACGCCGATGAAGTTGCGGTCGGGATACTTCTTAGCGAGTCCGACGGCGTATTCGCCTTTGCCGCAGCCGAGTTCGAGCACTATCGGATTGTCGTTCTTAAAGAAGTCGCTGTTCCAATTTCCGCGAAGGGCAAATCCTTCGGCTTTAAGCCGCGAATAGGGGTATTGGAAGACGTTGAAAAACGTTTCCATCTCGCCGAATTTTTTCAGTTTGTTTTTGCCCATACGCGTTATTTCGTGCCAAATTTGATGTATTCAACTTTGCCGGAAGCCAATGCGCAACGCAGCACGTAGACTTTTGCCGAGTATGCGCCGAGGTTGAACTCAACCGACGTTGCAGCCGGACGTTTTGTCGAGAGCACGATTCCGCTCAAGTCGTAGACCGTTGCCGATTCGATTTGCTCGGTAGCCGAAGCGCGGAGCACGTCGCCGCTGAATGTCACTTTGACAGCGCTTTCCAGAGCCGACACTTCGGAGGTGTTCGACACTTGGAAGTCGCGCCACTGCTCAGCCGCTTTGTAGAGCATTTCCGACGGTTTGTCGACTTTGAGCACTACCGTCGATTGGTCGATGCCTTCCCAGACGGTTTCTCCGAGCGTTGGCGGCACGGCGGGGCGTGCGTTGAAGTAGCGCAAGGCTGTCCAGTTGCGGAATGCGCCGGTGCCGATATGTTCGACTGCCGACGGAATCGAGAATTCTACGATGTCGGTCCAGTCGGTGAATGCGTAGTCGCCGATGCGGGTAACCGATTCGGGCAGCGGGTCCATTTCGGTCATCGTTGTGACGTTGCCGAATACGAAATTGTTGATTGTCGTCAGACCTTCGGGCATTTCAACCTTGTTGAGCGAAGTGCTGTAGAAGAAAGCGCCGTCGCCGAGCGACTCGATTGTCGCGGGAAGTTTGACGGTGGTAAGACCTTCGGTGTCGGCGAAAGCCCAAGCGCCGATGGCAGATACGCGTGTCGACGACAGGTCGGCAGTAGTGATGCCGCTCGCTTTGAATGCTCCTTCGCCGATTTGCTCAACCGACGAGCCGAACGACGGATTGGAGAGCCGTTCGCAGCCTTGGAAAGCGTAAGCGCCGATGGTTTTTACACCGGTAAAAGGCATTGTCGAAAGGTTTGCGCTGCGGTTAAATGCGTAGCTGCCAATCGTTTGCACGCCTGCAGCACCTGTTACCTCGGTCAGTGCCGGCATCGATGCGAATGCGAAGTCGCCGATGCGAGCGACCGATGCGGGTATGTTGATTTGCGCCAAAGCCGGGCATCCGGTGAAAGCGCCGTCGCCGATGCTTGTGAGCGTGCCGGGCAGAACGACCGATGTGTAAGCCTTTCCGGCAAAGCAGCAGGGAGGCAATTCGTTGGCGGCGAAGGTCACGTAGTTGGCAAACAGTGCTTCGGTGCTCGAATATCTGGCGATTGATGTCGCGCTGAGGTCAATCTCGGTGAGTTGCGGCATTGAGTTGGCAATGTAGGCAATGTCGCGTGCGTCGATTGTTCCGCTCAGCGTGAGCGAAGTCATTGTTTCGGGCGAACTGTCTTTAAGAGCGGCTTCGACGCCGCCGGCGGTTACGTCGATGGCATACAATCGGGTTATTGCGCTTGCGACGATTACAATCAGAAGTGTTATGTATCTCATATCGTTTGGTTTTCAAATTATGTTGTAAAGTTACAAAAAATCAGCGATACACACTCAAAAACAGCAATATTTTTGATGTGCGCATCAACAACAATTACATTCGTGAATCGATGTGAATGATGTTGCTGACGAAAAAGAGTCCGCGGATAGCCGTTCGCGGCAGTTCGATGTCGTCGTATTGCGGGTTCTCGCTGCGGAGAATCACCATATTTTTGTCTTCGTGGCGACGTAGGTATTTTACCATGCGGTAGTCGTCGAGGAGTACCACATAGATTTGTCCCCAGAAGATGACCGACATGTCGGAGATTTCGCGGATAGAGAGGTAGTCGCCGTCGTTGATAACGGGCTTCATACTGTCGCCGCTGACGCGCACAATCTTGTTGCCCGACGCCACACCCGGCACGTTGACGTAGCCGATTATGCTGTCGTCGGCAAAGGTCATTTCGCGGCTGAGCGCGCCGGCGGTCACGTCGATGTCGTAGACCGGCGAGCCTTTGTGGCGCTCGCTAATGCGCGGAACTACAATGGTTTGCGGCGCTTCGTTCTTTTGGAATGGCGTGCCTTCGCCCTCGACGAGCCATTGCTTCGATACGCCGAGATTGACCACGATTCGGTTGACGAGCGAATCGCTCACCGGGAGTTTTCCGTTGAGGAGTTTTGAAAAGTTTGATATGTCCGTGCCGATACGTTTTGCGAATGCATTCTGACGCAGACGCATTTCGCTCATCAGGTATTTTACGCGTTCGATTACACTTTGGTTATCCATAATTCTCAATTTTGCCCGAAAGGTAAGAATTTGTTGGTAAATAACCAAGAGTTTGCTGAAAAATTACCATTTTTTAGGTAAGAGGTAAGGGGTGGCGGTGGATAAAAAAGCGAAGAATCGCGGCGGGCGATTCTTCGTTGTGTATGTATTTGCAGCGATTCGCTATTCCTGCGGATAGGTTACCGCAGGCAGTTCCTCCCAATCTTTCGACCATTTATATGCGTCTTGTTCGGGCGGTATGTTTATCATATGGTTAATCATACTACGCATCGAAATCTCGAAGTTGAAAGTAAAGCCTTCCGATAGAACAATGGTTCTTTCGGCTTCGTAATATTTCTGCTTGCCAAGTTCCTTAATCTTTTTTGATTCCGGCACAGCGGCTACGATTTTAATGGTTATCTTGTCTTTACCGTTTACTCGAATCAAGCGGAAGCAGTTTTCCGACATGCCTCCTTTTTCTTTGTAGACAAAATTTTTTACTTTTTTCTCATCATTAATCGGTCCGTTCAGGTCGCAAACTTCTTCGCCGTCGATAAACAAGCGAACGTCAGGGTCGATAAAACCTTTCACGAAAACGCGTACAGTACTTTCGGCGTTTACACTCAACCCTACGCCGATAAGAAGAATCAATAATAAACAAAATTTTTTCATGTTGGTAAATTATTATGTGTTAAACTAAAAAGCCCGTCTCTGTAGCGTCGCCTGAATAGCAACAACCATAGAGGCGGGCGTATTTTTGAAAATGCGTTTTCGGGTAGACTATTCTTCGTCGTCGGATTCGTCTTCCTTCATGTTGTGGAATACGTTTTGCACATCGTCGTCGTCCTCAAACTTCTCGAGGAGTTTTTCGATTTGCTCACGTTGTTCGGGCGTAACCTCTTTGTAGTCGTTCGGGATGCGTTCGAATTCCGCACTTTGGATTTCGAAGCCGTTGCTTTCCAAGTAGTTTTGGATGTTAGCGAACGAGTCGAAAGCGCCGTAGAGCACGATAGAATCGCCTTCGTCTTCGAGTTCGTCAACGCCGTAGTCGATAAGCTCGAGTTCGAGGTCGTCGAGCGAAATGTCTTCGCGAGCGGCGATTTTGAACACACATTTGTGGTCGAAGAGGAACGAAAGGCTGCCGGAAGTGCCGAGCGAGCCGCCAAATTTGTTGAAGTAGCTGCGTACGTTAGCCACTGTACGAGTGTTGTTGTCGGTAGCAGTTTCGACAACGATAGCGATACCGAAAGGTCCGTAGCCTTCGTAGACGATTTCTTTGTAGTCGCTGGCGTCCTTGTCGGTTGCTTTCTTGATGGCACGTTCTACGGTGTCTTTGGGCATGTTTGCTGCCTTGGCATTCTGAAGCAGCGCGCGCAGACGAGAGTTGCCTGTCGGGTCAGGGCCACCGGCTTTCACCGCGATTGTGATTTCCTTACCGATTTTCGTGAAAGTGCGAGACATATTGCCCCAGCGTTTCAATTTTCTCGCTTTGCGATATTCAAATGCTCTTCCCATTGTTTTGTTTTATCTTTGTTTATACTATTGTTTATCTGAGTTTTGCGTCCAACTGTTTTTGCAGGTTGGCGATAATTTTATTCATTACGGCGTCGATTTGCTTGTCGTTGAGGGTCTTTTCGTCGTCTTGGAGAATCATGCTGATGGCATACGACTTTTTGCCTTCTTCGAGGTTTTTGCCTTCGTAGACGTCGAAGAGTGTAACCGATTTGAGCAGGCGCTTTTCGCTTGCGCGCACTACGCGTTCAACGTCGGCAAACGTCACGTCTTTGCTGATGAGCAGCGCCAGGTCGCGCTTGACGGGCATCGATTTTGCCAGGTCGGTATATTCCACTTTCTTCTTCAATGCCATGCGCATCAGTGCGTCCCAATCGAGTTCGGCGAAGAATACTTCTTGGTCGATGTCTGCCACCTTGGTGAGGCGTTTTGCCACGATGCCGAGACGTCCTATGAGCTTGCCGCCGCGGTTGGTATATTCGATAGCCGCCGAGAATATTTCGTTTTTGACTTGCGTAGCCACGATTTCGCCGCCGATGGCGATGCCCAGGCGTGCAAACACGTTTTCGACAACGGCTTTAAGGTCGTAGACCGTTGCATGGCGCTCGCCGACAGCCCAGTTTGCTGCGTAGAGGTCGCCGGTCATCCAGATGCCGAGGTGCTGGCTTTCGCTGTAGGGCGCCAACGGTTTTTCGTCGGTCGACTCTGCCTCGGGATTCTGCGCGTAGACGTGTCCGAACTCGTACATCATCAAGTTGGCGTTCTTGCGGTTGATGTTGTGTGCGAGGCTTTCGAGGCCGCCGAAGAGCAGCGTTTGGCGCATCACAGCCAGGTCGTTGCTGAGCGGATTGAGAAGGCGAACGCATTTTGCGAGCGGATACATCTCGAGCGGCTCGTAGTAGGAAACCGCCGTCAACGAGTTGTTCATTATTTCGCGGAAGCCGCCTGCGGTGAGTTGCTCCGAAACGAGTTCTTGCAGATGGTTCGACACGTCGGTGGGTTGTTGATAAGAGAGGCTCGACTGTAGGGTGTTGCCGAATTCGACGTTGTTGTAGCCGTAGATTCGCAGCACGTCTTCGACAACGTCGCAGGGACGAGTCACGTCGACGCGATAGGTGGGCACGCGCAGGTCGAGGATGCCGTCGTGTTCGCCGGCGATTTCGATTTCGAGCGAGCCGAGAATTTCTTTGACAACGTCGTCGCCGATACGTTTGCCAATCAGGTTGTATGCATAGTCGAGCGAGAGTTCGACGTGTGCGCGTTCTACCGGGTTGGGGTAGATGTCGACGATTTCGCCGCAGATTTCGCCGCCGGCGAGTTGCTTAATCAGCGTAGCTGCAAGACGGAGTGCGTAGACGGTGTTGTTGGGGTCGACGCCGCGTTCGAAGCGGAACGACGAGTCGGTGCTAAGCCCGTGGCGACGCGCCGTTTTGCGCACCCAAGTGGGGTGGAAGCAAGCCGATTCGAGGAAGATGTCGGTAGCCTCTTCGGTAACGCCCGAGTCGAGACCGCCGAACACGCCGGCAATGCACATCGGCTCTTCGGCGTTGCATATCATCAAGTCGGCAGCCGTCATTGTGCGCTCTACGCCGTCGAGGGTTGTGAATTTTGTGCCTTCGTCGACGGTGCGCACAACGATTTGTTCGCCTTTGACTTTCTTCAGGTCGAAGCAGTGCAACGGCTGGCAGAATGCGTTGAGGATGTAGTTTGTTATGTCGACAACGTTGTTTATCGGGCGTTGACCGATGGCGGTCAGGCATTTTTTGAGCCAGTCGGGACTTTCCGCCACTTTCACGCCGCGGATAGTCAAGCCGCAATAGCGAATGCAAGCGTCTTTCGCTTCGACAGTCACCGAGCAAGCGCCGTCGGTGCGGTCGCTATGGAAGTCGTCGACGCTCGGGCGATGCAAGCGGCACTCCATGCCTTGACGCTTCATCCAAGCCGCCAAGTCGCGAGCCACGCCGTAGTGCGACGCAGCGTCGATGCGGTTAGGGGTGAGGTCGACTTCGATGATGTATTCGTCTTCTACATTATAATATTCGCGAGCGGGTGTGCCCGGCACGGCAGTTTCGGGGAGCACGATGATGCCGTCGTGCGACGTGCCGATGCCGATTTCGTCTTCCGCACAAATCATGCCGAACGATTCCACGCCGCGGATTTTCGACTTCTTGATGGTAAATTCGTTGTCGCCGTCGTAGAGTTTTGTTCCGACGGTAGCCACCACGACGTGTTGTCCGGCAGCCACGTTAGGCGCTCCGCACACAATCTGTGTAGGTTCGCCGTTGCCGAGGTCGACGGTCGTTATGTGCAAGTGGTCGCTGTTGGGGTGCTCTTCGCAGGTAAGCACCTTACCGATGACGATGCCTTCGAGGCCTCCTTTGATTGTTTCAACTTTTTCAACTCCGTCGGTTTCCAAACCTATCGAAGTCAACGCTTTCGACACTTCTTCGGGACTCAGGTCAAAGTCCAGATAGTCCTTCAGCCATTTGTATGATATATTCATGTCTTTTTATATTGTTCCGTTTCTTTTTTGTAGTTGCGTCAGCAATAAAAATCAATTGCTTCGTGTACAACGCTATAATTGCGTCAGCAATAAGACCGACCGCAAATTCCTTTTAAATTAGCGAGTCGGCTTATAGCGAACGTCGGGCGCAGCCCGGTGCGCGGTGCGTCAGCAATAAGACCGACCGCAAAGTTACTGAAAATTCCCGAAATCGACGAAATAGTTTGCAAAAAATCTGATTAAGAGCATTTTTGAACCGACGCTTATATCGTTGATGTGATTAGTATAAATGTGTTAAAATGCCCGATTTTGGTGGTACGTTACCACCTTTGAGGGGTGGTTTTTGCCAAAGTAGTAAAAGATAATGGAACTTGAGAGCCTTTTCGACAAATATTTTTTTCTTCTTATGTTAGCGGCGTTTTTGTCGGTTCGGGGGTTGTGTGGCGGTTGATGGTGTGCCGACAAAAAAAAGAAGGCGGACTTGCGGTCGCGCCTTCCTTTTTGCATAATATGTGAATGATTCACTTATTTTACCGTCCAAGTTTCGCCGGCGAGAATCATCTCGCGGAGCGTTGTGTAGGGCTTAGATGCTTTAACCGTTTCGGTTTGAGCAGCCACTTCGCGGTCGTATACGGGAGCTTCGACGTCGCGGATAACGCCCAAAGCCAACGGCATAGTCACGCCGTCCATCATGGCGAGTTGCTGATGCAAGAAGTTGTTCTGGCAGTGAGCATCGTGGGTGAGCACGTCGTCGATGGTATATCCGTCGGCGCCGATTGTTACGGCTTTGAGTCCGAAACCGTCTTGCACGATACCTTTATCGCCGTCGGCGCCGAAAATCATCTTTTCGCCGTGGCGCAAGTGGATTGTGTGGTCGGGACGATTTTCTTTAGCCGACACGTAGCTGTGGATGCCTTGGTTGAAGATTACGCAGTTTTGGAGCAGTTCGACAACCGAAGCGCCGTGGTGGCGTGCTGCGGCTACCATAACTTCCTGGCTGATTTTGAGTTCAACGTCGAGGCTGCGTGCGAAGAATGTTCCGCGAGCGCCGAACACCAATTCTGCGGTGATGAACGGGTCTTCGGTAGTGCCGTAGGGCGACGATTTGGAGACGAATCCGCGAGCCGATGTCGGCGAATATTGTCCTTTGGTAAGACCGTAGATGCGGTTGTTGAGCAACAGCATATTGAGGTCGACGTTGCGGCGTACGGCGTGGATGAAGTGGTTACCGCCGATGGCGAGTCCGTCGCCGTCGCCCGAGATTTGCCAAACGGTCATCTCCGGGTTAGCCACTTTGAAGCCTGTGGCGATGGCGGCAGCACGACCGTGGATGGTGTGGAAGCCGTAGGTGTTCATATAGTAGGGCAGACGCGACGAGCAGCCGATGCCGGAGATTACGGCAGTGCGCTCGGGTGCTACGCCGATTTCTGCCATGGCTTTGTGGAGCACGTTCAAGATGGCGTGGTCGCCACAGCCGGGACACCAGCGTACGTATTGGTCGCTTTTATAATCGGATGCCTGATATTTTTTTTCTTCCATTGTCTATTCCTCCATAGCTTTAATGACACCTTCTTTGATTTCCTCGACGAGGAACGGTTGTCCTTGAATTTTGTTGATGCGTCGGATTTGTGCGCTCGGGAATTTCGCTTGAACAAAGTCGGCAAACTGACCGAGGTTGAGTTCTGCAACCACAATTCTACGGTAGCGAGCAAACACTTCGCCGGTATTTTTCGGCAGCGGGTTGATGTAGCGGAATTGAGCCATAGCCACGTGACGGCCTTCAGCGTTGAGGCTGTCGACAGCTTCGTGGATGTGGCCGAACGTGCCGCCCCAACCGACTACGAGCGTGTCGGCTTGTGCGTCGCCGTAGACTTCGAGCTCGGGGATGTCGTTGGCAACGGCATCAACTTTGGCTTGGCGCAGCAGCACCATCTTCTCGTGGTTCTGCGGGTCGTTGGAGATTGCGCTTGTGCGGCTGTCTTTCTCCAGACCTCCGAGACGGTGAGTCAAGCCCGGAGTGCCGGGGATTGCCCAGCAGCGAGCGTGAGTTTCGGGGTCGCGGTCGTAGGGACGCCAGTTTTCGCGGTCGGCTTCGGCAACGAAGCGCGGCGTGATGGCGGGATATTCGTCGTCGTCGGGCAGACGGAATGCCGACGAGCCGTTGGCGATGAATGCGTCGGTGAGGAGCACTACGGGTGTCATGTGCTCGATGGCGATGCGAGCAGCCTCGAATGCCATGTGGAAGCAGTCGGTGGGCGATGCTGCGGCGAGCACTACCACGGGACTTTCGCCGTTACGTCCGTAGAGGGCTTGGCGCAAGTCGGTTTGCTCGGTTTTTGTGGGAAGACCTGTCGACGGTCCGCCGCGCTGTACGTCGATGACTACCAGCGGAAGTTCCGCCATAACAGCCAAGCCGAGACCTTCGCTCTTGAGCGCAAGACCGGGGCCGGATGTGGTCGTTACAGCCAAGTTGCCGGCAAACGAAGCACCGATGGCTGAGCATATTCCGGCGATTTCGTCTTCCATCTGGCAAGCCTTTACGCCGAGGTCTTTACGCTTGGCGAGCTCGTGAAGGATGTCGGTAGCCGGCGTGATGGGGTAGCTGCCCAAGAAGAGCGGACGTCCCGACTTCTCGGAAGCGTAGATGAGACCCCACGCGGTAGCCGTATTGCCGTTGACGTCGGTATATGTGCCGGGGCGAGCGTCGCTCGACTCAATGCGGTAGGTCGATACCGAGGCGTGTATGTTGTTGCCGTAGTCGTAGCCGGCGCGCATCACTTTTGCGTTTGCTTCGTAGATGGCGGGCTTGCGGCTGAATTTGTTCTTCAGGTGGTGGAGAGCGGCGTCGAGGGGACGGTCGAAGAGCCAGCATACCAAGCCTAAAGCGAACATGTTCTTGCAGCGAAGCATCGACTTGAGGTCGAGCCCCGAATCAGCCAACGCGTCTTTGACCATCGACGAGATGGGCACTTCGACAACTTGAGCGTCGAGACCGATTTCGCGGTAAGGGTCATCGGTTGTATATAGCGCTTTTTTGAGGTCTTGTTCACGGAAGCTGTCGATGTCGACAATGGCAACTCCGCCGCGCTTTAGGTAACTGCAATGACGCTTGAGGGCTGCCGGATTCATGGCAACGAGCACGTCAGCTTGGTCGCCCGGTGTGTGCACGCCGCGACCTATGTGAACTTGAAATCCCGACACACCGCTCAGAGTGCCTTGCGGGGCGCGTATCTCCGCCGGATAGTCGGGGAACGTCGAAATTTGGTCGCCCATGCCGGCTGATACGTTTGGGAAGATGTTGCCTGCCAACTGCATTCCGTCGCCACTGTCGCCCGAAAAGCGGACTACAACATTCTCAAGAGTTTTGACACTGGTTTTTTCTAACATAATTATTATACTAACATCTGTAATTTTGTCGGCGAAACGTCGCCGGTTCAATTTCTGGGCAAATTTATTGCTTTTTTGTGAATTAGACTACAAATTGTGCCGATTTTGTTAAGATAAGCACGAAATTATGTTCATTCTATATCAAATGACAACAAATGACATTTTTTTTTGAAAATCGGTGTACTACATTTGCAACGCATACCAAAACACAGATAGTCGACTAACCATGTAAGGTAGGTAATTCGTAAGGCGACATTATGCCGCTCGTTGCCCAACAAATCCCACCGGGCTGACGTGCAGTATTCGGTTCATTGTCGCCAAGTTGAAATAATAACCGCCTGTTAGAACCGACATGGGCACAGTTGAAACACAATGAAAAAACTTTTAGTACTGGTTGCAGCGAGCGCATTAGCCCTTACTGCATGCACAAAAACAAAATCTGTGGAATCGTTGCAGAAGCAAGTCGATGAAATCGTTACCGAAGAAGGTACAATTCCCGCAGACCGCATCGTCGAGGCTTTCGATTTGTATGAAGAAATTCTCGACAAAGCGATTGACGTTTATGACGACTTCGATTTTGATGATAAAGATGATGTTAAAGAAGCCGATGACATAACAAATCTCGAATCGGATTTTAGGACTTGTATCGAAAAGACAGCCGTAGACAACGGAGAAGAGTATGAAAAACAAATTTCAAAAATCCCGTTTGAAGCTACGTTTGATCGAATTGAAGAGAAAAAAGAGAAATTAGAAGAACTTTACAAAGAAAAAGTAAAAGAGGCTTTTGAAACTATGTTCAGCGAATAATCTCTAAAAACAGTAATTAACCTAATATAAATTTAGCATTATGATAAAGAAAACATTTTATGCAGTGATGTGTGCAATGTGTTGCGCAACTGTAATGACCTCTTGTGGAGGTGGTAGTAGTTCGAAAGAGAGCGGCGAAGCGGAGAAAACGGAAGAAGCTGCTCTGAAAGTTAGTCCCGAAAGCACCAACGTTGGCGGCAAGTGGGGAAAGGCGTTCGACTTCGAAGATAAAGCCTATACGCTCAAAGTGGAAGAAGGCTGGGGCTCGGATATGGAAGTCTCCTTGGTAATTACATTTACCCGAAATGCAAATACGCCGGAAGTGAACTTCGACGAAATAGCAGGCTCGTATGATGCCCGAAAAAAATATGTCGGCGATATGGAAGCGGAATTTCTTGACGAAAACGATGAACCGCTATTTACAGCAAGCGTCAGAACCGGTAATTATACCGCCATCGACAAACTACTCGCTCTTAGCGAAGGCGACAAAACGAGTGCTACATTCTCTACTTATAAGCCTTTAGAAACAATCCAAAAGGCAAAGAAATTTCGTATAACAAGCACTGTTGAGGCAAATAGAAAGGCAGTCAACAACCCAAATGGTGACCCGAACGCCGACATCGATAAGGCTGCCGACGACCTCGAAAAAGCCTCTAAAGCCGTTGGCGATGCGGCAAAAGCTGCCGGCGCTCTTATGGATTTGGCGAATAGCTTGAACTAACATTTTTAACTCAATACTTATTTATTATGGAAATAGTTGCTTTAATATTAGTTATTCTTCTTTACTGTTTCGGCTTTTTAAGCTGCTTTATAAACAAAGTCCCGGGTCCGCTGTTGGTCGCTATTGCAACAGTTTTGGCAAAATGCTGCATCGATAGCGTTTCGGGCGGCTGGCTACAAGTTGCCATTGTCTGCGTGCTTGCAATCGCTGCCATGATAGCATCGAAAATGATTACGAAAGTGGCGAAAGCGAAACTTCATCCCTACAGCAAAGGCGCAAGTTTTGCAACCACCATCGCCTCAATCTTGGCATTGCTCATCCTTGTAGGAGTGAAAGATTCGTCGGCAGGTACTGTTGTTGCCGTATTCTTAATCGGCTTCATCGTTCTTCCTTTTGTTTTTGCTTATCTTGTGGAAATCATCAAACAGAAGAACAACGGTTTGGCTCTCAAGAGTGCAGGCTCGGCTACGGCAGTCTATTTGTCGGACACTATGCTCAAACTCTTCATCTTAGGACTTTCGTTCTACTTGATGTTTACTTAACCGGCAGGTTAAAACAATCGCATACCGGTTTGCGAGTTGGCACGCACAAAAAAACAATTACATCGGCGTAGGATTCTTCTCGATTCATCATGGTTTCAATGAAAAGGCTTGAATTTTTTCCCGGTACTTACTTTCGGCTTGCAACCGGTATTAAATAAGTGTGAGCGTGCAGGGGTGACATTTTCTCGGGTAGTCGCTCCTGCACTTTTTCTGTGCCGTTACGTAACGGTACAGAAAAATCATAGTTGCGCTCGGCTGACACACTTTATTACCTTGCCCTTGTATTCAACTATGTCGTCGTAACTCCATGTCACAACTATAAGATTGTCGCAATTCAGCTCCGTCGATGCATCACAGAGTGCGGCAAACTCACGTTCCCGCGTTTTAGGATTGGAGATGTCGTACGACACCTGTATTAATGACTGTATTTTGCTTCCCGCTTTCGTTACAAAGCCGATTTCCTTATCGGATTTTGTACGATAATAAAACATGCCGCTGCCCGGCTTATAGCCTTTCCTCATCAGACTTACAAACACCTGGTTTTCAAACATTCTGCCAAGATTCTCCGACAGCGATATAGATTTTGCCGTGATAAAACCGTTATCTACTATGTAGATTTTTTGTGGAGCATTATGCATAACTTTTATTTTATTGTCGAACCTCGGCAAAAAGAAAAACAAATACGGCTCGCTAAGGTAACCGCAAAACTTTTTTACTGTGTTTACGCTCGACAAGCCAAGAAATCGCATAATTTCGTTATACGACAACTGATTGCCGTAGTTCTCAAGCAGAAAATCCGACAGATTGCGTAAGTCGTCCGTCTTTCTAACTCTATATCTATGAACGATGTCTTTAAGTATTATCGAGTCGTATAGAGACGACAGATAGCCTGTCAGAATGTCGCGATGTTTAACAACCTCGGGGAAGCCACCGCATTTCAGATATTCATAATTCATATCGTCGACCGACTCATACAGCAGTCTCGCTTCTTCCGGGCTGAATGGCAGTATCTCAATCTCGACATATCTGCCGGTAAGAACGGTAGCCATTTCGCTCGACAGCATCTTTGCATTGCTTCCCGTAATAACAAGGTTGACTCCGCGCCGCTTGAGCTTGCTTACCCATAAATCCCAATTCGACAGATTTTGAACTTCATCCAGCAGTAAGTATTCAAAGTCGGGGTACAACTCTCGCAGTGCGGCATACACCGCTTCTTCGTCAAACTCAGACAATAACTTTGCATCGTCAAAATTTAGATAGCCAAACGATTTTCCTGCAAGAAGTTGCAATGCAAACACAGATTTTCCGGCACGACGCGGACCCGTAATCAGTTTTATCAAGTCGGTTCCCAAAAGCGGCAAACTCTCCTTGTACTGAACGCGTTCTATATATTGTATGCTTTGAAGATGTTTCAGCTCTTCTTTCTGGCTTAATACTATATTTTTCATGCAAAATTATTTTTATACTGCACAAATTTAGCTGATTTTGTGCAGTACAGCAAATTTATTGCACAAAATTTGCCGATTTTGTGCAGTACAGTGAATTTATTGCACAAAATTTCGGGCTTTAACCTACCGTAGGAATTGTATGAATAATGCAGGTAAGCTAAAGGGATTTTGCCATTCTGATTAAAAAAAAGCAACGCACATCACTGTGAATTGCTTCTTTTGTGGTTTTAACCACTGACAACTAATGAAAAAAATAATGTTTCTATGTATGGTAATAGTAGTTACCATTTTTTTGTTCAGATTCAACTGTTCGGCAAAGTAAATAAATAACTCTTAAAATACCAAAATAATTTTGCTTAAACTTTCCGAATATCAAATTTTTAACCTTTCGGGCGGCTGCGGAGAGCCAATATTCCTCCCCGGGGTAGGGCGGTTCGACTTTTTGTTGCTACCTTTGCAGAAAAATTTAGAAACATGAGCGTTTATGATATAAAAATAGAAGATTATAACTACCCGTTGCCCGACGAACGTATTGCAAAGCATCCGCTTGCGGAGCGCGACCGATGTAAGTTGCTCGTCGACCGCGACGGACAGCTTTCAGAGCACGTTTTCAACGAAATCGCCGACTTGCTGCCGCCCGACTCTACGTTGGTCTACAACAACACAAAGGTTATCAACGCACGTCTGCGCTTTCGCAAAGCAGGAGGCGGCGCCCTTATCGAGATTTTCTGCCTCGAGCCGATAGCACCTCGCGACTACGAGCAGGCGTTTGCCACCACCGACTCGTGCGAATGGCTCTGCTTCGTGGGTAATTCGAAGCGCTGGAAGCAAGGCGCTTTGGAGATGTCGCTCGACATCGACGGCACGCCGACCACGCTCCGCGCAGAGCGTATGCGCAACAGCGGAAATGCCTTCGTGGTGCGCTTCAGCTGGGACGGCGGCGCTACGTTTGCCTCAATCCTCGACGCCGTGGGCGAAATCCCCATTCCGCCATACTTGAACCGTTCGACCGAGCCTTCCGACCTTAGCGACTATCAGACGGTGTATTCCCACATCGAAGGGTCGGTGGCTGCGCCAACTGCCGGACTTCACTTCACCGATGCCGTTCTTGCCGACATCGACCGCCACGGCATCCGTCGGTGCGAGTTGACTCTGCACGTCGGCGCAGGCACATTCCAGCCCGTCAAGTCGGAATCGATTGGCGAGCACGAGATGCACACGGAGTTTATTTCGGTTACGAGGTCGCTCATCGACGACCTTCGCAATGCGCCCGGGCGCGTGATTGCTGTAGGAACAACCTCGGTGCGCACACTCGAGAGCCTTTACTACATCGGCGCGGCGTTGCATGATGGCGTCGACTCGTCGACGGCTCTTCACGTGCCGCAGTGGATGCCCTATGAGTATAAGCGTAACATTTCGACAGCCGAAGCCCTCGACGCCATCGCTCGATTTATGGACGAAAACGCTATGACACATTTGGTCGGCTCGACACAGATAATCATCGCTCCCGGCTATCAATTCCACATCGTTGGCGGCATGGTGACCAACTTCCACCAGCCCCAGTCGACGCTGCTTCTGCTCGTTTCGGCGTTCCTCGGCGGCAATTGGCGACAAGTCTATGACTACGCCCTCGCCAACGACTTCCGCTTCCTCAGCTACGGCGACGCCTGCCTCTTCCTATAGCCCGCAGCGGCAGCCTCTATCGTTGCCCAAGGAGCCATTCCCATGCCGGCAGTACTTGTATTTCAAGCCCGTTTTCAAGCTTGATTGTTTCACTGCTGTCAGCTGTTATGATTAGTAGATTCTTGCAACCTGTAACTTGAGAAGCCTCTACAAGTCCTGCTATTTCGCGCTTGCGAGTTTCCTCGTTGCCCATGCTCCATGTCACTTGAATCAATTGGTCGACGTCGATGCCTCGCTGTATCAAAAAATCGCATTCGCTTTTGCCTTGGTAGTAGAAAATCTGCTCCATAGGTGTTCTTTGCCGGTATAGTTGTAAGAAAACCATATTCTCAAGTTTTTTCCCGTGGTCGTCGCTTTGCGGCAACAACACAGCATCGTTAAGACCGTTGTCTATGCAATAGAATTTGGGCTGTGAACTCTCAATCTTTTGTAACGACCTGCTATAATTAGGAACACGAATAAACAGAAAAATGTCGCACGCATAGCTTGCCCAGTCGTATAAGTCATCCTTGCTAACCTTGAGATTCCTGGATTTTATATCACTATGTAAGGCGCGAATCGACGTCGGCTTGGTGATATTCGTCATTATTCGCTTCAGAAAATATCGAAGT
>JBJEDP010000225.1:0-4470 GCA_051872175.1 Candidatus Limisoma sp. | reverse complement strand
CCGAAGACCATCCCATCAACATCTACCACCCCGAAGGCGAATACCTCAAAGGGCTGGTGCTTTACGTCGAATAACTCTATAAAAACAACAACGATATGAAAAAATCAATAATCCTCTCGGCAGGTTTAGCCGCTTGCTTGGCTACAGGCTCATACGCCGCCGAGAACAATTTCAACTACAAAGTGGACAGATTCGCCGACATCGAAGTGCTGCGCTACCGCGTTAACGACTTCGAACAACTCTCACTCCGTCAAAAACAACTCGTTTACCACCTCACCGAGGCAGCAGCTTACGGCCGCGACATCCTGACCGACCAAAACGGCAAATACAACCTCGCCATACGCTCTACCCTCGAGGAGATTTACAAGAACTACAAAGGCGACCGCTTGACCGACGACTTCAACGGCTTCGTGACCTACCTCAAGCAAGTGTGGTTTGCCAACGGCATTCACCATCACTACTCGACCGACAAGTTTACGCCGCGCTTTTCGGCTAAGTTCTTCGCCGACGAGGTGGCAAAACTCCCGCAAGCAACCATTGCCGCCATCGGTTATGCCAACGCCGCACAACTCGTCGAAACGCTTTCGCCCGTGATTTTCGACCCAACGGTGATGCCAAAACGCGTCAACCAAGACGACGGTCACGACCTGATTCTCACCTCGGCTTGCAACTACTACGATGGCGTCAACCAGAGCGAAGTCGAAGCATTCTACAACGCAATGAAGCAACCCAACGACCCGACGCCGATTTCCTACGGCTTGAACTCTCGCCTGGTTAAGCGCGACGGTCGCATCTACGAAGAGGTCTACAAAGTGGGCGGAAAATATTCTGCCGCCATCGAAAAAATCGTTGAAAACCTGCGCAAAGCATCTGCCTTTGCCGAAAACGACAAGCAACTCGCGCACATCAACAAACTCATCGAATACTACGAAACCGGCAACTTGCGCACCTTCGACGAATACTCGATTCTCTGGACAGAAGACGTGGTCAGCGCTGTCGACTTCATCAACGGTTTTATCGAAAACTACGGCGACCCGCTCGGCTACAAAGGCGCTTGGGAATCAATCGTCAACTTCAAGAACGAGGCTGCAAGCCATCGCACTGAGGTAATCAGCAGCAACGCACAGTGGTTTGAAACAAATTCGCCCGTCGATGCACGCTTCAAGAAAGAAAACGTCAAAGGCGTTACCGCCAAGGTAATTACTGCCGCAATTCTCGCCGGCGACTCGTATCCGTCGACGCCTATCGGCATCAACTTGCCCAACGCCAACTGGATTCGCGCAAGCCACGGCTCGAAGTCGGTAACCATCGAAAACATTACCGAAGCCTACGACAAAGCCGCTCAAGGCAACGGTTTCAACGCCGAATTTGTCATCGACAGCGAGACAAGCGACCTTATGGATCGTTATCTCTTCATCGTCGACAATATGCACACCGACTTGCACGAATGTCTCGGCCACGGCTCAGGCAAACTCCTGCCCGGCGTTAGCGAAGACGCTCTGAAGGAACACGGCTCAACCCTCGAAGAAGCACGCGCCGACCTCTTTGCGCTCTACTACCTTGCCGACGCTAAGTTGATTGAACTCGGGCTGCTCGACAATGCAGATGCCTACAAGGCTGAATACTACAAATACATCCTCAACGGACTTATGACCCAACTGATGCGCATCGAGCCGGGCAAAAACATCGAAGAAGCCCACATGCGCAACCGCCAACTCATCGCCGCGTGGGCATACGAACACGGCAAAAAAGATAACGTCATCGAAATGGTGAAACGCGACGGCAAAACATTCATCAAAATCAACGACTACAACGCCCTGCGCAACCTTTTCGGCTCACTGCTTGCCGAGATTCAACGCATCAAGTCGGAAGGCGATTATGCCGCAGGAAAAGCCCTCGTTGAGCAATATGCCGTGAAGGTCGACCCGGATTTGCACCGCGAAGTGCTTGACCGCTACGCTCGCCTCGACATTGCCCCCTACAAGGGTTTTGTCAACCCGGTCTACTCGTTGAAGAAAGACGCCGACGGTCAAGTTGTCGACGTGACGCTCGACTATACCGAAGGCTACATCGACCAAATGCTCAGATATTCGCGCGACTATTCACCGCTGACCGCCAACAAATAACGCATACGTTATGGACGCTCTCAAAAACCGACACATAGCCATCGAAGTATCGCCGATGGGAGCCGAACTCCAAAGCATTGTCGACCTCGCAAGCGGTCGGCAATGCCTATGGCAAGGCAATCCCGACTACTGGCGTCGCCGCTCGCCCGTGCTCTTCCCCATCGTGGGCAGCATCTACGACGGCGAAACACGCGTCGACGGCAAAGTCTACCGCATGGGGCAACACGGTTTTGCCCGCGACATGATGTTCTCGCTCGTCGAATCGACTCCGACATCGCTGACATACGCTCTCGACAGCAACGACGAAACTCGCTCGAAACTACCCTACGACTTCCGCCTTGAGATTTCGTATACGCTCGTCGAAAAGACAATCATCGTAGGCTGGCGCGTTGTCAATACCTCGGCGACCGACATACACTTCCAAATCGGAGCGCATCCGGCATTCAACCATCCCGATTTCGACCCGTCAAGCCCGGTGGCAGGCTACTTCCGTTTCGACAACCGCCAACCGCTAACGCTTTCGGCTATCGGCGAAAAAGGATGCCTCAAGTCGGAAACCTCCGCGCTCACTACCGACGACGGCGTTTTGGCGCTTACGCCCGACCGATTTGCCGGCGACGCGCTGATTTTTGAGAATTCGCAAATCCACAGCGTCGAACTGCTCGACCGCAACCGCAAGCCGTATCTGCGCGTCGACTTCGATGCGCCGGTGCTCGGGTTGTGGGCTCCACGGCGCTCGGAGCACTCGCCGTTCGTCTGCATCGAGCCATGGTACGGCCGCTGCGACCGCGAAAACTACACCGGCGAATTCGCCGACAAAGATTGGGTAAACACCCTCGCTCCCGACGAAACATTCGAAGCAAAATACTCTATCGAAATTGCTTGACACTCGTTCGACAACCGATAAAAAACGTAAAAGCAGATTCAGGATGTTGCTCCGAGCGGCATTTCTAATCTGCTTTACTTTGTTTACGGCACTCAGATTCGCCGAAATGCCGACGGCTGAACTCTACGTGCCGCAAGTGGTCGACATGCGTAGCCGCATCGATTTCGGACACTTCAAGCCCGAACACGCCAAGCCGAAAGACATCATCGTAATCCACTCAACCTACAGCATTCACGACTACGCCTATTCGCTCGACGGCGTCTTGGCTCAGTTTCGGCACTACAACGTGTGTCCGCACTACATCATCGACCGCGACGGGCGCATCATCCGGACCGTCGACGACGACTGCATTGCCTACCACGCCGGACGCAGCACCCTGCCGGGCACCGACCGACATAACATCAACTCCGAATCGTTCGGCATCGAAATCATCAACACCCCATGGTCGGCGCCCACGCCGCGCCAATACGCCGCTCTGCTCTACCTGACCGGATACCTGCGTCATCGCTACCGAATCGCGCACATCGTGCGCCACAGCGACATCTCGCCGCAACTCAAAGACGACCCATGGATGTTCGACTGGCTGCGCTTCAACCGCGCTCTCAAGCCGCAAGTTCGTCCGAGAAAACAGGAAACAGGGGACAGGGAATAGGGAATAGGAAACGAGCGCCGCAGCATTGTCTGCCACAGCGCTCGTCACTCAAAAGAATCAAGATTATCAAACTGATTAGAGCGTATAACCCCAGTCGTTGAGCACTTTTGACCAATGCTCTTCGACGAGTTTTACGGTCTCGTCTTTGTATTGATATTTGTTTTTCTTATAGCCTTTCTTCTTGTCGAGATAAGCCTTGATGTCAGCCTCGGCGGCGTCGAATCCCGGCAACTGCAAGCGGTTGTAAATGTCTTTCGTCAAGTCGAAAGCATTCTTTTCGAAGTCTTCAAACTTGATTTCCACGAGGTTGCCTTCGGGGATGCATACCTTATCGGCTTCGTAGCGATTATATAGACGCATATATGCTTCGAGAATATTTTCGACGATTTGCTCGTTGGAAATTTTCTGGAGCATAAGCGGCTGAATCGTGTTGGTAAAGAAGCTGCGAGTGCTCTCAAACACGGTGTAAGGATTGCGCTTGAGGTAGATAAACTTCGCATTAGGATACATCTCGACGAGCGTGCGCACGCGACCGGTGTGCGGTGGGTTTTTGCTCAGATACTGCGTGCCGCCGGTGTTGGCAAGCGACACCTTAACGAGGCGGTCGAACGTGTCCATAAACACGCGGCGCTCCTCCTCGGTGATTTTCTCGAACGTCAGGAAGCGGTCGCAGTATTCCATCCAGCGATTGGGGAAAAACCAGAAGTTGTAGTAGGTGTAGGGCATCATGTTCGACAGCGCGAACTCCTCTTCTTGCGGGAGGTCGGGGCTGAGCTCCATGTTGTCGGTCGGACGCTTGTCGGGCA
>JBJEDP010000224.1:0-4481 GCA_051872175.1 Candidatus Limisoma sp. | reverse complement strand
CAAACTCAGTCACATTACCATAGTTGTAGTAGCCAAGATACTTAGCCATCTGCGAGAACGTGTCGAACGAATACGGGTGGTTGAGCATACCCGACTTGCGAATCATATATGCCTGCCACGGTTCGTTCATTTCCGGATAATTGTTAGGCGCACCCGAAATAGCCGGACCAAGGATGTGAGCCTTATTGTCTTGAGCCATCTTAATAAAGTCGGCATAGCCTGTCGGAGTAGTGTAGAGCAAGTCAGTTGCATAGCCGCCGGTCCAGAGCAAGTAGCACATCGGCACCTTGCCGTCGAACACCTTGGCAGCACGGCCCAAAGCGTCGAACGAGAAAGTTTGCAAAATCACCTTACCGTTAGTGTTGCCGATGTTAACCTTTCCGGCTTTGTAGAAAGGTTCGCCGGCAGGAGCAGGCTTAGTGATAATGTTCCAACCACATTCAGCCAATACGTCATACACGCGTTGCTCCATGTTGCCAGGGTTCAGCCACGACTCCTTAAACTCAATGTAAACACCCGGACGGTTACCCGTATCTTCCGGGTCAGCCTCATAACCGTTTGCAAAATCGTATTCAATGAAGTCCATGTATTTGGCATTATACTGACCCTTATCCTTGATAGCCTGATAGATTTGAGCAAGAGTCATACCCTTATACTCATCTTTAACCTTCCAAGTAAGGATACGTTCGCCGTCGGCACCACGTTTGAGACGCTTGCCTTCAGCATAAGCAATTTGGTCCTGCAATGCCGAAACATATTGATGTTGAGTGGCAAAAGCCGGACGAGCTTGCTCAAGGCTGGTCTCGTTGAACCAAGAACCGGCGTCAAGCATAAGAAGCTCGGCATAGTAGTACGACATCGTGTAGAACGGACGGAAAGCCGCCAAGTCGCGCTCATATTGAGCAACAGCATCAGCATGGTCGAAGCCCAGACTTTCGTAGAACTTCACACGAGTAGTAGGAACATACTCAGAGAAAACATTTTCAATGTTAGTTGTGCGCTTTAAGTTCTCGTCGTGATTAGCAAGAACGACACCATCCTTGGTGCATTGCATATCCGACTCCAGGTAGTCAGCGCCCATTTCGCGAGCCCAGCGCCAAGCCGACTCAGTTTCCTCGGGAGCCCAGAAAGTAGAGCCACGGTGAGCAACAACAGCGTAGAGAGGCACATAGTCGCGTACCTTAGCCAAGTCGGCGGGGAGTTGTTGCACTTCCACGCGTTTAGCGTCCACGTTCTCGTTTGTAAACTCTTGGTCTTCGCAAGAGGTGAAGGCCGTAAGAGCAGCAGCACTTAACAAGCCTAATCGAACAAATCGTTTAAACATAATTGAAATTTTAAGATAAAATGAATACTATAAAAAAGATTTTACATAATGGCATTTATGGAAATTTTCGAGGTGTTATGCTATTTTTTTGCGGCGAGCATTTTTTTCTCGTCGGAGTAGGTAAACATCATAAACACTATCGAAAGTGCACATGCGGCGAGCAGCAGGATGAATGTCCAGTCCCAACCGGCTTCGGCAACGTAACCGATGACGATGTTTGCCAAAATAGCCGTACCGAAGAAGTATCCGAAGAAACCGGTGAGTCCGGCAGCCGTTCCGGCAGCGTTTTTCGGTGCGAGGTCGAGGGCTTGTACGCCGATGAGCATAACGGGACCGTAGATGAAGAATCCGATGCCGATGAGCGAGATGGTTACGATTGTCGGATTTGCCGAGAATTGCCAGTAGAGGGCGATGAATACGGCAACGACAGCCATGAAGATTGTTGTTGTCATTGCGCGGCCGCCTTTAAACACTTTGTCGCTTATCCAACCGCAAATGAGGGTGCCGGGGATGGCTGCAAATTCGTAAGCGAAATATGCCCAGCCGGCTTCTTTGATGTTGTAGCCTTGGCTTTCCATGAGGTATTTCGGCGCCCAGTCGAGGCAGCCGTAGCGTACCATGTAGACGAATGCGTTGGCGATGGCGATGAACCACAGCATTTTGTTGTTGAGCACGTATTTGAAGAAGATGTCTTTTGTCGAGAGCACTTCTTCTTGCTTTGCGCTGTAGTTTTTTGGATAGTCGTTGCGATATTTTTCAACCGAAGGAAGTCCGCACGATTGTGGAGTGTCGCGGATGAGCACGTAAGCGAGAATTGCAATGAAAACGGCAACAGCTGCGGGGAATGCGTAAGTGCCGATGAGGAAGTAGTAGTCGGTTTGGTTGCCGTAGAACCATGAGCCGAACCAAACGGCGCCGTAGGCTGCCATCGGGCCGACGAGGGCTCCGCCGACGTTGTGGGCGCAGTTCCAGATTGACATCATTGTGCCGCGTTCGGTCTGTGAGAACCAGTGTGTCATAACGCGTCCGCACGGAGGCCAGCCCATACCGTTAAACCATCCTACGAGGAAGTTGAGAACGGTCATCAGGGCAATTGCCCATGTTTTGTGCTCGGGGCCGAATGCCACAACGGGCACAATCATAAACATCATCGATATCGCTGCAAGTACCAATCCGAGGGGAAGGAATACTCGTGCGTTGCTTCGGTCGGACACGCTGCCCATCAAGAATTTCGAGAGGGCGTAAGCGATGGCGTTCATCGAAAGCACGATACCTAATTCACCTTTGTCGAAGCCGAACGGCTCAAGGAATGGCATTGCCATTGAGAAATTTTTACGCACGATGTAGAAACCTGCGTAACCGATAAATATGCCTAAAAAGACCTGCCAGCGGTAACTCTTGTAGGTAGAGTCGATTTTTTCAGCAGGGAGTTCGGGCTTAAATGCCGGTGGTGCTAAAAATTTAAACATGATAGTGAATTTTTAATTGTTATGGTTATTTATGTTAAGTTTCTTCGTTTCTTCGAGGTCGATAGCTTGTGCGAGAACTGAAATGGGGTGGACAACCGAGTAGGGTGTCGACATTTCGATTTGCCATTTGCAAGTTTCGCAGTCGGTGGCTACGCAGTCGGGGTTGGCGGCTTGGATTTTTTGGAAGAGCGATTCGCCGATGGCTTGCGACGTGGGGTAGTTCTCTTTCTTGAAACCGTAAGTGCCGCCGATGCCGCAGCATTGTGAGTCGAGCACGGTGAGCTCGACGCCGGGAATCATTCGCAGCAGACTCGTCGAATAGTGAGCCCAACCGAGGCGCTCCATATGGCACGGCGTGTGGTAGGCGATGCGCATCTTGAAGTCGGGACGGAATCGCAGTTGCACGTCGCCGTTGTCGATGAGGCGGAAGATGAATCGTGTGGCGAGTTCGATGCTGTCGCGCACGTTGGCATTGTCAACTCCGAGCAGGTGGGGATATTCGTCGCGCATGGTGAATATGCAGGTCGACGATGCGCCGACGACGGTGCGGCCGAGTTCGTTGACGCTTCGTCGGATGCTTGCCATGTTGCGCTCGGCGTCTTTGCGGGCTTTGTCGATGAGTCCGTTCGATATGAGTGCCACGCCGCAGCAGCGTTCACCTTCGAGGAGGTTCACGCCGTAGCCGCAGGCATTGAGCACGGCGACCATATCGCGTCCGAGTTGCGGATAGATGTAGTTGATGTAGCATCCGTGGAAGAAACTGATTTGATGCGGATATTGCGCTTGCAGGCTTGCGGCATTGCGTCTGAACCAGCTGACGAACGTCGTTGATGAGTAGCGTGGAAATGTGCGATGGCGGTCGATGCCGAGCACGTTGTCCATTACGAGTTTTACGGGCTTGAGCGATAGCGATGCGTTGACCACCGGAGCGAGTCGTGTTGCCATTGAGCCGACAAAATCGGTGCTTGCGAGCATGCGGTCGCGCAACGACGGACTGTGTTTGCTGTATCGCATGCGTGCGAGTTGGATGATGTCGCCGATTTTGACGTCGGAAGGGCAAGCCACTTCGCACCGCTTGCAGTTGAGGCAGTATTTCAACGCTTCGTCGTAGAATTCTTCGCGACTCAGGCGCAACCGTTCTCCGTCGGGACCGGCTTGCTTCGGTCCGGGATATTCGGGACGCACGGCAACTACCGGGCAGTAGGCTGTGCAGACCGTGCATTTGAGGCATTGCTCAAAATTGTTTGCGCTTATGTTTTTGTCTTGCATTTTCATCATTTGTTGTCGGTTAGTTTGTTAGCCACATCGATTGCGGTAAGCATAGCCACTCCGGCACCGCATCCCAGTTCGATGGGGTTGAAGCCGCTGAGAATGGAGCCTATTGCGTAGAGGTTCGTGACGGGTTTGCCATCTTTGACGACATGGAACTCGCTGTCGGTGGCAACGCCGAATTCCATATATCGTTGAGGCGCAAATACGTCGGTGGAATACCAGTCGTTGCGATTAGCCTCGGCAACGATGTCGGCGCCGACAACGGGCTCGTTGATGCCGTCGGGGGTCGATGTGAGTCCGCGGCTGAAGAAACTGCCTGAAGCGAGTACGTAGGCGCTCGCTTCAAGCGGAATCTCCCCATGATTTACTGTATACACTTTATTCACTTTGTTTGCGTTGAAATCGGCACGTGTAAC
>JBJEDP010000223.1:0-4516 GCA_051872175.1 Candidatus Limisoma sp. | reverse complement strand
CATTCAGCGCTCCATCGGTGCCGACATTATGATGGCTCTCGACGAATGCCCGCCCGGCGATTCCGACTACAGTTATGCCAAAAAGTCACTCGCACTGACGCACAATTGGCTGCGCCGCGGCTGGAACCATTTCAACGAAACCGAGGGCAAATACGGCTATCGACAGACGTTTTTCCCCATCGTTCAAGGTTGCGTCTACCCGGACCTGCGCACCGAATCTGCCAAATTTGTCAGAGATTTGGGTGCCGAAGGTAATGCCATCGGCGGTCTTGCCGTCGGCGAACCTACCGAGAAGATGTACGAAATGATTGAACTGGTCAACGACATCCTCCCCACCGACAAGCCGCGCTACCTGATGGGTGTGGGCACGCCCGCAAACATCCTCGAAGCCATCAGCCGCGGCGTCGACATGATGGACTGCGTAATGCCGACTCGGAACGGCAGAAACGGTATGCTCTTCACAAAAAACGGTATAATGAATATGCGCAACCGCAAATGGGCTGACGACTTCGAGCCAATCGAAGCCGACGGCGCTGCCGCTGTCGACCGCATCTACTCGCGCGCCTACCTGCGACACCTCTTCGCCGCTCAAGAACTCCTCGCCATGCAGATTGCTTCAATCCACAACCTTGCTTTCTACCTCTGGCTGGTCGGCGAAGCACGCCGCCACATCCTGCTCGGCGACTTCTCCGCCTGGAAAGAAGAAACCGTCGTTAGAGTTATGCAACGACTTTAATCCGTCAAAACGCAATGAAAATCAAGCAACTCGACCTATACATCATACGCAAGTTTCTCGGAACTTACTTCTTTGCCATCTTGCTCATCCTGGCAATCATCGTCATGTTTGACGTCAATGAGAAGATGGACAAATTCTTGCAAGCGCCGCTGAAAGCCACAATTTTTGACTATTACGTCAACTACCTACCCTATATGGCAAACCAATTCAGCCCGCTCTTCACCTTCATTGCCGTAATTTTCTTCACCTCGAAACTTGCCGGCAACTCCGAGATAATCGCCATACTATCGAGCGGCGTCAGTTTCCGACGGCTGCTCGTGCCCTATATGGTGTCGGCGCTCGTCATTGCGATTTTCACCTTTACACTCGACGCATTCATCATCCCGCCCGCCAACGTCAAACGCATCGACTATCAGAATAAATACATCAAAAACAAAGCCGTCGACTACGGCACAAACATCCAGTTGCAAGTCGTTCCCGGCGAAATCGCCTACATGTCGCGCTTCGACAACCGCACAAAAACCGCCTACAATTTCTCGCTCGAGAAGTTCGACGGCAAGGTGCTCCGCTCGCGCCTGACCGCATCGAGCGCCGTCTACGACACGCTCTACCGTTGGACCGTGCGCGACTACATGATTCGCGACTTTAAAGGCATGAAAGAAGAAATTCGCCAAGGCGGACGCCTCGACACCGTTGTCCCCATCGAGCCGCGCGACTTCCTCATCGCCCAAAACGACCACGAAAAAATGACAACCCCCGACCTATATAACTACATCCATCGGCAAAAGATGCGAGGCGTTGCCAACATCAAAGGCTTCGAAATCGAGCTACATCGACGATTTGCCATGACCGCCGCCGCGTTCATCCTGACGCTTATCGGTATGTCGCTATCGTCGAAAAAAGTCAAGGGCGGAATGGGAATCAACATCGGCATCGGACTCGTGCTGAGTTTCTCCTACATCCTATTCTCCACCGTCACGTCGACGTTCGCCATCTCCGGCTACACCACGCCGTTCATCGCCATGTGGATTCCAAACGTGGTCTACTTGATAATCGGCATCTTCCTCTACCGCCGCGCCGCATAGCGACTATGCGTCGATTTTAATCGGATTTCAAATAGAAAGTAATTTTCCAAAAATTACGCTAAATATTTTGCAAATCCGAGAAAAATGTGTAATTTTGCAGTCAAATAAACGAGTTAAGCGATGACAAACTTCAACATTATCTCTCTATCTATTCTACTATCCGGTCTAATTATTCGGTCGGTATAGAGAGGTTCTGCGCAAGTTTGGAGACGCACAAACGTAAAACGAATTATAACGACAAGGACCTTTCTACGAAC
Source organism: Candidatus Limisoma sp. (assembly GCA_051872175.1). Classification (GTDB taxonomy): domain Bacteria; phylum Bacteroidota; class Bacteroidia; order Bacteroidales; family Muribaculaceae; genus Limisoma. The sequence goes on along the minus strand of JBJEDP010000223.1, from coordinate 2,438 downwards.
TACGCGAGAAAGGTTTTTTATTTTGAAAAGATATGAGCGACAAATTAATGTTTTTCGACACAACGCTGCGCGACGGCGAACAAGTGCCGGGTTGTCAATTGAATACTGTAGAAAAGATTCAAGTGGCAAAGGCACTCGAAGCGCTTGGCGTCGACGTGATTGAGGCTGGTTTCCCCGTGTCGAGTCCGGGTGACTTCAATTCGGTTATAGAAATTTCCAAAGCGGTGACATGGCCTACAATATGCGCCCTGACAAGAGCCGTAGAAAAAGATATCGACGTGGCAGCCGATGCGCTACGCTACGCACGCCACAAACGCATTCACACAGGTATCGGCACGTCGGATTCGCACATTAAATATAAATTCAACTCCAACCGCGAAGAAATCATCGAGCGCGCCGTGGCTGCCGTGAAATACGCACGCCGATACGTCGACGACGTGGAATTCTATGCAGAAGATGCCGGTCGTACCGACAACGAATATCTGGCACGCGTCGTCGAAGCGGTAATTCGCGCCGGCGCTACCGTTGTCAACATCCCCGACACCACGGGCTACTGCCTTCCGGCGGAGTATGGCGCAAAGATAAAATATCTGTTCGACCACGTCGACTGCATCGACAAAGCAATCATCTCGACCCACTGCCACAACGACTTGGGTATGGCGACAGCCAACACAATGAGCGGCGTCACTGCCGGAGCACGCCAAGTGGAAGTGACCATAAACGGTATCGGCGAACGTGCCGGAAACACCGCTCTCGAAGAGATTGCTATGATTATTCGTTGCCATAACGACATCGACATCGATTGCAACATCAACACCCAGAAAATCTACTCGACGAGCCGACTGGTGTCGAGCCTGATGAACATGCCCGTGCAGCCAAACAAGGCTATCGTCGGCAAGAACGCGTTTGCCCATTCGTCGGGCATCCACCAAGACGGTGTGCTGAAAAACGTCCAAACCTACGAGATTATCAACCCGCAAGACGTGGGCATCGACGACAATTCTATCGTGCTGACAGCGCGTAGCGGTCGTGCCGCACTGAAGAATCGTCTGAACGTGCTTGGTGTGAAGTTTACGCCCGAGCAACTCGACAAAGTCTATGCCGACTTCCTCAAACTCGCCGACAAGAAGAAAGACATTAACGACGACGACATCTTGCTGCTCGCCGGAGCCGACCGCACGGCAAGCCACAGAGTACGCTTGGAATACCTGCAAGTGACGAGCGGCGTGGGCATTCGTTCGGTGGCAAGCATCGGGCTGAACATCAGCGGCGAGAAGTTTGAAGCGGCAGCATCGGGCAACGGTCCGGTCGACGCGGCTATCAACGCTCTTAAGCGCATTATCGAGCGAAAGATGACCATCAAAGAATTCACCATCCAAGCCATCAGCAAAGGTAGCGACGACGTGGGCAAAGTGCACATGCAAGTCGAATACAACGGACACATCTACTACGGTTTCGGCGCAAACACCGACATCGTTGCCGCTTCGGTTGAGGCTTATATCGATTGTATCAACAAGTTCAAACTATAAAATCATACGATAATGAATACACTTTTCGACAAAATATGGGACAGCCACGTTGTGCAAATCGTCGACGACGGACCGACACAACTCTACATCGACCGCCTGTACTGCCACGAAGTAACCAGCCCGCAAGCATTTGCCGGACTACGCGCTCGCGGCATCAAATGTCTGCGTCCCGACAAGATTTACTGCATGCCCGACCACAATACGCCGACGCACGACCAAGACAAACCGATCGACGACCCCGTGTCGCGTACACAAGTGGAAACGCTGGCTAAAAACGCCGCCGATTTCGGCTTGAACCACTTCGGCATGATGTCGCCCGAAAACGGCATTATCCACGTGGTTGGCCCCGAACGCGGATTGACCCTGCCGGGCATGACAATCGTCTGCGGCGACTCTCACACGTCGACCCACGGTGCACTCGGTTGCGTGGCTTTCGGCATCGGAACCTCCGAAGTTGAAATGGTGATGGCTTCGCAATGCATCCTGCAAACCAAGCCCAAAACGATGCGCATTACCGTCGACGGCGCGCTCGGCAAAGGCGTAACAGCCAAAGACATGGCGCTCTACATCATGTCGAAAATCACCACAAGCGGCGCTACCGGCTACTTCATTGAATACGCCGGCGAGGCAGTTCGCGCACTTTCGATGGAAGGACGTCTGACGCTTTGCAACCTCTCAATCGAGATGGGCGCTCGCGGCGGTATGATTGCCCCCGACCAAACCACATTCGACTACATCCGCGGACGTCAACACGCCCCGAAAGGCGAAGATTGGGACAAAGCGGTGGCTTACTGGAAAACGCTCAAGAGCGACGCGGACGCCGTGTTCGACAAAGAAGTAAAATTCGACGCCGCCGACATCCAACCGATGATTACCTACGGCACGAACCCCGGTATGGGAACCGCCATC
>JBJEDP010000222.1:0-4554 GCA_051872175.1 Candidatus Limisoma sp. | reverse complement strand
AATATACCCTCGACGGCTTCGAAATCGCGCAATGCGACAAAGTGTTCAGCAAAAAAGGCACCGTCTATATCGACAAGATTCAGATTGGTACGGCTGCCGACGGCGGCATTGAGAATATTGAATCGGCTTCGGTTAGAGTACACCCGAACCCCGCATCCGAACTGCTCATCGCCAACGCCGACAAGACAATCCTCGGCATTGAACTCATCTCGCTCGACGGCAAAAAAGTGGCTGCCGCTAACGGCAACGTGCTCAACGTCAGCGAAGTGGCTTCGGGCATCTACGTCGCTAAAATCTTCACGGCTAACGGCTTCGGGACAAAACGAGTTGCCATTCGCCACTAAAAGTGAACATTAAAAAAAAAGAGTCGGGCGCCGAAAACGTCCGACTCTTTTATATACAACCGATTGTATGTTGTAGAACATAATAAATTATAGACAGTTTTTAATTTATTTTACTAAATTTGCAAAAAACCAATTAGAAGATATTCAAAACATCATGAAAATAATAGCAGATAGTAGCGCTTCAAGGACGGAATGGGTACTTGTCGACGGCAATACAGTGGTAGAACACGCATTCACAAAAGGTCTAAATCCGTTCTTTCAATCAAGACGCGACATCAGCCACAGCATACGACTCGAACTCCCCGAAACTTTCCTGAGAAAACGCTGGGAACACATCTACTTCTACGGCGCAGGTTGCTCTAACAACGACAAGAAGAAAATCGTCGAAGCCTCGCTCGTCGCACAATTCAAAACCCCGGTGACCGTCGAAAGCGACTTGCTCGGCGCCGCTCGAGGTCTGCTCATCAACGAGCCGGGTATTGCCTGCATCCTCGGCAGCGGCTCTAACTCTTGCTACTACGACGGCAAGCAAATCGCCAAAAACGTCCGCTCGCTCGGATTCGTCCTCGGCGACGAAGGCTCCGCTTCCTACATCGGCAAGCGCTTCGTCAGCGACTGTCTTAAAGACATTGCACCCGAACAACTACGCAACTCGTTCTACGAATACATCAACAAAACGCCCGACGAAATCATGGCGTCGGTCTACGAGAACACCCTCCCGGGCAATATGCTTAGCGTATACTCGCGATTCCTGATGGACAAACTCGAGATGGACTACGTCTACGACATCGTCTACAGCAGCATCAACGATTTCTTCACCCGAAACGTGGCGCAATACAACTATCGCGACCTCAACGTCTGCTTCGTCGGCTCCAACGCTTGCGCCTACTCCGGCGTGCTCAACGAAGTCGCTAAAAAATTCGGCATAACCATCCGAAAAATCCTGCCGAGTTCCGTGCCCGGTTTAGTGCGCTATCACGCTACTAACGGCTAATCCCAAGGTCGATTCCGTCGACCTGCGGACTTTATGCACCTGTGAGAAATTCAAAAATAAGTTATCAAACATTAAATAACCTATAATACACCAAATTAGATTACATAAATTTTTCAAGAATAGCGAGAATGTATTAAATTTGCGGAGATAGAACACTAAAAAAAACACGGTGATGCGAAAATTTGCAATTATCCTTATGCTTATGCTTACGGCATCGATAGCAAAGGCGATAGAACAACCTTTAGCAAAGACCGTAAAAGACCGAATAGCCAAAACAGCTAATGCCATGATTCCTGCAAATATGCAGATTGGCAAAATAGCCGTCGACAGTGCAACCGTCGACGACAAAGCGCGACGTGTCGTAATCGGCATGAACGACAATTTCGGCTACATCCCCTTCGACAAAGCATTTCTCACCGATTTCGAGGCAAAAGCTAAAGCCGCACTCGGCGCACAATACAAAGGCTACAGCCTCGACCTGCTCATCGGCAAGCGCCCCGCAACCGACTTCCTCAGCAGCACACGCCTCGAATATACAGCCAACAACCACAAAGACGATTGGTTTATCTTCCCGCTCGACGACTCTCGCCACCCGGCGAAAGGTCTCGACGGCAAAATCATCGCTATGTGGCAAAGCCACGGCTGGTTTTTCGAACAAAAAGCAAACCGTTGGCAATGGCAACGCGCTCGCATCTTCCAAACCGTTGAGGACCTCTACACGCAGAGCTTCGTTATGCCGTTCTTGATGCCCATGCTCGAAAACGCAGGCGCCTACGTTATGAGCCCTCGCGAACGCGACACGAATACCGTCGAAATCATCGTCGACAACGACGGCTCGCTCGCTACAGGCAAATACGCCGAAACCGACGGCGACAAGAGTTGGACCGACGGCGGCACGGGATTCAAACACGACCGCACGAGCTACGAAGGCTTCGACAACCCGTTTACCCACGGCACATTCCGCAAAATCGACGCAACAAAATCCGATAAAACGGCTGTTGCAACTTGGTCGGCAACAATTCCGCAAGCCGGAAAATATGCAGTCTACGTTTCGTATGCAACCCTACCGAACAGCGCTAACGACGCAACCTATACCATCCACTCAGCAGAAGGCGACCGCGCCTTTCGCGTCAACCAAACAATGGGCGGCTCGACTTGGATTTACCTCGGTCACTTCTACTTCGACTGCGGCGAACAGACAATCGTCGAACTGACAAACCACTCGGCACATAAAAACGCCGTAATCACAGCCGATGCCGTCAAAATCGGCGGCGGCATGGGCAACATCGCACGCCGCGCAAACGACGAAGCGCTCGCCAACGTCCGTTCGAGCGAAGCCGATAAGCCCGCCGAAGTTATCAAACTCCGCGTCAAGAGCGAAAACACCGTCAGCGGATATCCGCGCTTCACCGAAGCCGCTCGCTACTGGCTGCAATGGGCCGGCGTACCCGACACAATCTATTCGCCTTCGAACAGCGCCAACGACTACACCGACGACTACCGCTGCCGCGGTCTTTGGGTGAACTACCTTGCCGGCGGCTCAAAGACACTGCCCGACCGACAAGGCCTCAACATCCCCGTCGACCTCTCATTCGCATTCCACTCCGACGCCGGAACGACGATGGACGACTCTATCATCGGCACCCTCGGCATCTACTGCACAAACGGCGAGAAATATGCTAACGGCACCGACCGACTCAACTCGCACAAACTCACCGACTACGTCCTGACGAACATCACCAACGACGTGCGCGCGCAATTCGACAGCTCGTGGACACGCCGCGGCATGTGGGACGCATCATACTTCGAAGCACGCGTGCCCGAAGTGCCCGCAATGCTTCTCGAACTGCTGTCGCACCAAAACCTCGCCGACATGCGATACGGATTAGACCCGACATTCCGATTCACCGTTTCGCGCGCCATCTACAAAGGCATCGCCGAGTTTTTCGCCAACGTTGAAGGTCGCGACGACTACCAAATCCAGCCGCTGCCCGTCAACAGTTTCGCCATCGCGCAAACCGCCGACCACAGCTTCACGCTCTCGTGGAAGCCGACCGTCGACGACCAATGCTCACGCGCCGAAGCTCGCAGCTACATCGTGCTCGAGCGCATCGGCGATAGCGGTTTCCGCCAAATTGCAACAACCGACGATACGGAATACGCCGTAACCGTCAACGACAACCTCATCCACAGCTACCAAATCGTTGCCTGCAACGACGGCGGCAAAAGTTTCCCGTCGGAAACACTCGCCTTGGCTGTTGCACCCGACTCGAAAGGCACTGTTGCCATCGTCAACGGATTTACCCGCATCTCTGCCCCCGACTCGTTCGACACGGGCGAAATTGCCGGATTCCGTCCCGAATACGACAACGGCGTGCCATATATCAACGACATCAACTACATCGGCGCAATGTTTGAGTTCCGTCGCGAGTTGCCGTGGGTTAGCGACGACTCTTGCGGATTCGGCTCGTCGCGCGCCGACGAAGAGACCAACGTGATTGCCGGCAACACCTTCGACTTCGCATACGTCCACGGCGAATCGATTCTTGCCGCAGGCTATTCATTCGTTTCGGCGAGCCTCGAAGCCGTCGAAAACGGAAGTTTCGACCTAACGAAATACCCGACCGCCGACCTGATTCTCGGCAAGCAAAAAACCACCGTCATCGGTCGCGGCGAAAAGCCTGACCGTTTCGCACTCTACTCGAACGAACTGCAACGAGCCGTTACAGCGTTCTGCAACGTCGGCGGCAACATCTTCGTCAGCGGCGCTTACGTGGCTTCCGACGTTTGGGACAACAAAAAGTCGACCGACCAAAAGAAGAAATTCGCCTCCGACGTACTCGGCTACAAGTGGGTCGTTGGGCAAGCAGCTGTCAAAGGCAAAGCACACCTCGTGCCGACCTACTTCGACGCATTCGGCAAACTCAATTGCAGTTTTGCTCAACAATTCAACAACCGAATCTACGCCGTAGAGTCGCCCGACGCACTGCAACCGGCTAATGCCGACAACGCTTGCACTCTGCTTCGCTACGACGAAAACAACATATCCGCCGGAATCGTTGCCGACCTCGGCAGCCACAAAACCTGCGTCGTCGGATTCCCCTTCGAAACCATCGCCGACAGCGACGCTCGCAATCAACTTATGTGTCAAATCCTTAAATTCTTCAACAAATAGAAACTTAATATAAAACTATTAGATATGAAAACAATTAATTG
>JBJEDP010000221.1:0-4565 GCA_051872175.1 Candidatus Limisoma sp. | reverse complement strand
GGCGCCAGTCGGTCACCGGGGCAACAGCCACGCCTGCACGATACGGCGCGTCGGGTTCGGTCATTGCCATAATCGTTTCGTAGCCGCCGTAACTCCAGCCGAAGATACCGATGCGGTCGGCATCGACATAAGGCAGGCGTGCCATATGGCGCGCTGCGGCGACTTGGTCGATACTTTCGAGTTTGCCGAGTTGTTTGTAGACCAGCGATGCGAATTCGTGGCCGCGACCGCCCGTACCTCTGCCGTCGACACACGCCACGATGTAGCCTTGCTCGGCGGCATAATCAAGCCAATCGACGTCCCATTCGTTCTTCACCAATTGCGAGCACGGGCCGCTATAGTGGTACATTATCACGGGATAACGCTTCGACGCGTCGAAATTGCTCGGCTTTATCATATATCCGTTGAGCGTATAGCCTGCGCTTTCGACTGTGAAGAATTCCTTCTTGGGCAAACGTCCGCTATAGCGTTCGGCATAAGCGCGATTTGTCTCGATGTCGCGGAGTTTTTTGCCGTTATTCGTATTGTATAGCGTATAGACGTTGGGCGTATCTTTGTCGCTGTGGTTCAGCACATAATAAGCCAGATTTGCGCTGAATTGCGCTTTGTTGCTACCTTCAACGGTCGACAGGCGGCGCACAACGCCGTTTACGTCAATCGACGCCACTACCGACGTCAGCGGTCCGTCTTGGTTGGAGCGGAAGTAGAAACGGCGCGTCTTTGCATCGTAGCCGTAGAAGTCGAGCACTTCCCACTTGCCTTTGGTTATCTGACGCATCAGCGAACCCGCATTGGAATACTGATACAGGTGACAATATCCGTCGCGCTCGCTTGCCACAACGAAGAATCCGTCGAAATAGCGCGTCATCTCGGTCAAATCGGGATTAATCCACGTCTTCGACTTGTCGGTGTAGATAAGTTTGGCAACCGCCGAACGCGGATTGACGGCGTAGAGGCGCATCTCGTTCTGATTGCGGTTCAGCGTATTGACCATCAAACGGTCGGTCGTCGACGAAAACTCGATGCGGTTGACGTAAGTTTCGCTGTCGACGGGAAGGTTCATCGTCTTGACGGCACGCGTTTCGACGTCGTAGCTAAGCACCGACACGCGCGAATTGCGCTCGCCGGCTACCGGATATTTATAACTTATTTCGCCGGGATATTTGGCATATTCTTCCTTCGGATTGCATGCGCCGCGATAGACGGGCAAACGGTAGAGCGGCACTTCCGACTCGTCCCAGCGAATAAATGCCAGCATCGTGTTGTCTGCCGACCACGTCAGCGACCCCAACATACCGAATTCTTCTTGATAGACCCAGTCGGGCACACCGTTGGTTACGCTGTTCTTCTTTCCGTCGGTAGTCACAGCCACCTCAGTGCCGTAATCGATTTTTGCCACGTAGACGTTACAGTCTCTGACGAAAGCAACCATACGGCCGTCGGACGACCACACCGGCGCTTCTTGCTTACCTGCAGTCGATAGCGGCTTGGCATTTTTACGTCCTATGTCGTAAACCCAATAGTTTGCCTTGAACGAATGGCGATAGATGCTTTCCCTATCAGTGTAGAGCAGCATCAATTTTTCGTTGGGCGAAAGCACAAATCCGTCCCAGCATTTAATGTTGCAGCCGTTGACGTCGTTGCTGTCGAAAACCACGCCGAGGCGTTTACCCGACGCATAGTCGTAACGCTCCACGCGACTGCCGTCGGCACTAAGTTGCAAATATGTCATTCCACTTGCTTCCGACACCATCTCGCTCGGCACGGCGGGACGGCTGTCGAGGCAACAATCTTCAAGTGTCAATTGTCCGGCTTGCGCGCTGAATGCCGCTATCGCAAGCGATAGAAAAGCTAAAAATTTCGTTTTCATAATAATATACACTTTTGGCTTTGCAAAAGTAATCATTTTTTTCGAAAGAACAATTGAACGTGTGTCGCATCTACAAAATAGCAAGATTATGGTATTTTTTACAAAAGAATCACTTTTTGCTGATAAAATAGATAAAATAATCAAATTTTGTAAGAAATTTTACATACCTTTGCAAAAAATTTATCCAAAAAAGAACAAACCATATACTAAATTCATCATTATGAAACGAAAATTACTACTTCTAATTGGTATCGCACTGCCGGCATTGATGTGGGCAGGAAAATCGGCGCCCTATTCTACAATTTTTTACGGCGACGATGAATGGACTATCATTGACGCCAACGGCGACGGCAAAACTTGGACAAAAGTATCCGGCTCGTACAGCGCTGCCGACGGCGCAGCGGGCGGAATTAAGTATTCTTATAGCACTAATAGTTCCGGCGACGACTGGTGTATTTCGCCGGCAATAACTCTCGAAGCCGGCAAAGAATACAAACTCAAGATTTGGGAAAAAGCCGAGTCGACTACTTATTCTGAAAATTACAAGATATTTCTTGCTCAAGAAAACACTATTGAAGCGCTAACTGCCGGTACTACACTTTTAAATCGTGAAGGTGTAACAAGCACTTCCTGGACAAAACAAGGAACTACTTTTACAGTCGAAACCACCGGCGACTATTATTTCGGAGTCTATGGGTGCTCGGAAAAGAATAAGTTTAACCTCTACCTGACAAGTTTCTTCGTTGGCGAAAACGTGTTGGCAGCGGGAAGCCCTACCGGATTGACGGCTACCGAAGACCCCGCAGGTGCGCTGAAAGTCGACCTGTCATGGACATTACCTACTGTTGACGACGACGGTGCTGCGTTGGCTGAAGATGCTATTACGGGCGTCAATGTATATCGCGACGATGAACTCATCGCCACTTTGGATGGTCAAGCCACGTCGATGACCGACACCGAAGCCTTAGGTCTTACCGGAGGATTCCACAACTATTCGGTTTCGGCACTTATCGGCACTGCGGAAGGCGTAAAAGCTACCATTCGCTCGCGCTACGTCGGTCCGATTGCCGCACAAGCATTGCCTTGGACTTCCGACTTCTCAAGTGCTGACATTCTCGAAGCTATGTGGAAAATTGTCAAAGGCGCAAACAGTACGGCTACCGAAAACTGGAAATACTACACAAGCACATACTACGGCAACGCAGCACAATTCGCTCCCGGAAGCGGCAAAGTGCTCGACGACTGGTTGATTACACCGCCGTTGAAGTTCGAGCACGCCGGCACTTACAAGGTGGTATTTAACAGTAAGTACAACGATTATACGACGGGAATTAATTTCGGAGTAGCATTAGGCAAAGGCGCCGACATCAGCACTTACAACACTATTGCTACATACGACAAAATCGGTTCAACGGCAGCCGACTACGAATGCGTATTCGAAATCACCGAACCCGGCGAATACAACATCGGATTCCACGCCGGCATGGCAAATTCGAACTACTCAACATATTATATCTACTCGGTAAATGTCAAAGAAATGGTCATCTTGCCCGGCGTGGCAACCGACCTGGCTGTCGTTGCCGACCCCAACTACGATTTGAGCGCAACACTGACATGGAAGAACCCGACTACGACTAACGTAGAGGGTGTTGCCGTAACCGAATTGACAAAAGCCGTAGTCTATCGTAACGGCGAACAAATTGCCGAAATCACCGAAGGCATCGTGCCCGGCGAAACTTCGACATACGTCGACACTGAAGTGCCGAGCGCAGGCAAATACACCTACGCCGTAGAAATCTACAGCGCTGAAGGCAAAGCCGAAGGCGATGCGCCGACAGTGGTTTGCGATTGGATTGGCGGCGGCTTGGCATTGCCCTACACTGCCGACTACAACGACTGGCAGATTTGGAACGTCAACGCCGACAAGAACTCTTGGGATGAAGAAATCACTTGGAATAAGGCCTCCGACGGCAGCAAAATCTATATCCTTTCGAACAACAACACACCCAACGACTGGGCAATCAGCCCGCGCTTGACGCTCGTCAAAGGTATGTACTACGACATCACCGTTAAATCGTGGACAGGCATGGACGGCGAACCTCCTTACACCTGGGAATTGGCATACGGCACAAGCACCGACCCCGAATCGATGGTTGCCATTACTACCATAACTACCAACGTCAAGAACCTGTCGGAAGCTCAACAAGACGTAATCACAATTTGCGTCGACGAACCCGATGCAGTTTGCACACTTCCGGTTGTTCCTTACGGCGTACGCACCATCGGCATTCACGCCATCAACAAGGGCGCCGTTCAAATCGGCGAGCTGATAATCGGCGAAAGCACGTCATCGGTTGGCACAATCAACCGCAACGGCGGCATCCGAGTGGTTGGCGGCAATATCGTGTTCGGCGGCTTGGCTCGTAAGATGACAATCGTCGACCTCAGCGGAAAAATCGTAGCTTCGGCTAACGCATGCAGCACATACAACATCAGTGCTCTCGCAAGCGGTTCTTACATCGTTTCGGCATACGTCGACGGACGTCACACGGTTTGCAAAATCATTAAATAACATAACGTAACAGCAAAAAGGGGTAGCGTCAACAATCGAACGACGCTTCCCTTTTTTTATTATTTTACTATGAAACGGACATGAACGGCTTTCGCCAAAGGGAATGAAAATGGAATTCATTAT
>JBJEDP010000220.1:0-24091 GCA_051872175.1 Candidatus Limisoma sp. | reverse complement strand
GCTTAGCGTAGGGAACAGAGCCCCCACATGACCTCGAGCCTCGGAGAGGGTCGGTCGTGGTCGCAGAATTGCAGAATCACTCGCCCGCCTGGTAGGTCGCAGCAAGCCGCGACCATACTCTGCTGATAATCAGGCGTATAGATTTTGCTCATTGGCAATGCTAAGTTGGAGACTTTGCAAACCTAACCCGGGAATGCGTAGCTTATGACGTTTTCGCAAAAGTACTCACACTACCGATTGTATCTTTGCGAAAAAAGCAAAAAATTTACACCGACCATGAAATACACTGAAGAAATCCGAAGAATCAACGACGAGCGCAACCGTGCACTCCACAGCGGCTACGACCCGCTGAGCGGCATCGGATGCTGTCTGCGTCGACGGCGCGTAACCGCACGCGGCGGAACGGCTCTCATTCCCGAGGCTATGCTTGCCGAGCATCCCGACTGCGCTGAACTCAACGCCGTCGAATTCGAGCAACTGCGTTTTCGCTACGACTTCGAGTTTTGGGCGGCAAAGGCGATATTCGTCCCCGACAAGATGACGCACCGGCTTACCAACCTTGTGCTCAACCCGCCGCAACGCGAAGTGCTCCGCCGCCTGGAGGATATGCGCACCGCCGGAAAGCCCGTGCGTGCCATCATCCTCAAGGCGCGCCAGTGCGGCATATCGACTCTCATCGAAGCCTACATCGCTTGGATGCAACTCATCCGCAGCGACTGCACAAACGCCATCATCTGCGCCCAAAACCGCGACACCGCGCAGTCGCTGAAAGGAATCTACGCTACCATGCTCGCCAACTATCCCGAACAGTATGGCGCCGAAAAGCCGTACGCCTTTCGGCCCTATCAGCGCACCACGAACATCGCGCAAATCTCGGGTCGAAACAACACCGTGACAACCTGTTCGGCGGAGTCGCCGGCTGCCATTCGCGGTCTCGACATCGCACTCGCCCACCTTTCGGAGGTGGCTTTTTGGCGCAAAACGGCGCGCATCGACCCGATGAACATGATTCGCAGCATCGGCGGAACCGTCGCACTAACGCCCGACTCGGTGGTCGTCATGGAATCGACCGCTAACGGTTTGGGCAACTTCTTCCACGAAGAATGGCTGCGCGCGGCGGCAGGCGTCAGCGACAAAACGGCGATTTTCGTCCCCTGGTTTCGGCACAACATCTACGAACTACCCATCGACGACGCCGACGAATTTTGCGCTTCGCTCAACGACTACGAGACGGGGCTCTGGCACACCGGAGCCTCACTCGAGCAAATTATGTGGTATCGCTACAAAAACCGCGAATACGCCCGCACGTCGGCGATGCAAGCGGAATTTCCGACCACCGACGTCGAAGCATTTACCGCCACCGACCGCATCGTCTTTTCGCCGCGCGCCCTCGAGGAGATGCGCAAAGACTGCCGCGCGCCGGAGTCGGTCGGCGATATCGCCGGAGAGGCTATGACGGGACGCGAATCGCTCACGAACGTGCACTTCGTCGACGACTCGACCGGTCTCCTGAAGGTGTGGCAACATCCCGAGCCGAACGACCGCGCCGACCGCTACATCGTGGCTGTCGACCTGGGCGGACGCTCCGACGAGTCGGACTTCTCCGTGATTTACGTGCTCGACCGGGGCGCAACGCCTGCCGACCGTCCTCGAACGGCTGCCCAATGGCGCGGCCACGCCGACCTCGACATCGTGGCGTGGAAGGCGGCGCAGGTGGCTACTTACTACCGTAACGCGCTACTCGTGGTCGAAAGCAACACGCTCGAGACGAAAACCACCGACGGCGAAAACTCCGGCTTCGTGCTCAGCGAAATCAGCAACGTCTATCCGAATCTGTATCGCCGCAAGGTGGGATGCAAGTCGAAGCCGGGTTTTCACACCAACCGCACGACCAAGCCGCTCATTTTGCATCGCCACATCGCCAACGTCCGCGAACTCCGATACATCGAGCGCGACAACGATGCCATCAACGAGCACCTCGCTTACGAGCGTAAGCCTAACGGCACCTTCGGCGCCAAGGAAGGACACCACGACGACATCCTCATGACTCGCTGCATCGCACTCTCTATCGACATCGACCTGCCGAAAAACAGAATTTTCAATTTCGAACCGGCAAATCAGGAATTGGCGAAATTCAGGCGAAAAAATTGTCGATTTGGCTGATTCGAGTAGAGCCTGCTTTGTAATAAAGGTAAAAGCAGGCTCTAAAATATTTGTCGATTAGATTGGTATGTATTAATTTTGCATAAAATAATCGAAATGAAAGAATTCCTACAGATATTGCGGAGGTTTGTGCCTCCTTATAAGGGTTACCTTATCCTAAATATTGTGTTCAACATCTTGGCGGCTATTCTGACGCTGTTCTCGTTTGCCTTGATAATCCCGATACTGCAGATGCTGTTTTTGGGCGACGGTGTTGAATATCACTTTATGCCGTGGGGCAGCGGCTCGCTTAAAGACGTTGCCATCAACAACTTCTACTACTCGGCATACTACTGCAAAATCACCTACGGTTCGTCGGCAACTCTGGCTATTCTTGCCGGGGCTTTGGTGATTATGACCGCATTCAAGACGGGCACGACCTACCTGAGTTCGCACTTCCTCATCCCCATCCGCGCCGGAGTGGTACGCGACATTCGCAACTACGTCTACGACAAAATCGTGAGCCTCCCCATCGGCTTCTTCACCACCGAGCGCAAAGGCGACGTGATGGCGCGTATGTCGGGCGACGTTGCCGAGATAGAAAATTCCATTATGTCGTCGCTCGACATGATGTTTAAAAACCCGATTATGATTGTGGTTTGCCTCGTGATGATGCTCACTATCAGTTGGCAGCTGACGCTCTTTGTGTTCGTCTTGCTGCCCATTGCAGGCTACATCATGGGCAAGGTCGGCAAGCGTCTGAAGCGCACATCCCTCGAAGGGCAACAGCAATGGGGCGCCCTGATGGCTACCATCGAAGAAACCCTCGGCGGACTCCGTATCATCAAGGCTTTCAACGCCGAACACAAGATTCGCGGCCGATTCCACGACGAAAATCAACGCTTTTTCCGCACCTCCACGCGCATCAGCCGCCGCCAGGCGCTCGCCCACCCGATGAGCGAATTTCTCGGCACGGCGACTATCGCTATCGTGCTCTGGTTCGGCGGCACGCTCATTCTCTCGGGGCACAACATCATCGATGCGCCGACGTTCATCTACTATATGGTGATTTTCTACAACATCATCAACCCGGCAAAAGACCTCTCGAAAGCGGCTTACCAAGTTCAAAAAGGCTTGGCATCGATGGTTCGCGTCGACAAGATTCTCAGCGCGGACAATCCGATAAAAGACCCCGACGTGCCCAAAACGCTGTCGACCACTGAAGGCGGCATACACTACGACCACGTGCGCTTCCGCTACGGCGAAGATTGGGTGGTCGACGACGTGACGCTCGACATTCCTTTCGGCAGCACCGTTGCACTGGTTGGGCAGTCCGGCTCGGGCAAATCGACGCTCGCCGACCTGCTGCCACGCTTCTACGACGTCGAAGAAGGCTCTATCCGAATCGGAGGCGTCGACATTCGCGACGTGCGCGTCAAAGACCTTCGCGCCATTATGGGTAACGTCAACCAAGAGGCGATTCTCTTCAACGATACGTTCTTCAACAACATCACTTTCGGCGTCGAAGGCGCTACGCAGGAACAAGTCGAAGAAGCGGCTCGCATTGCCAATGCGCACGACTTCATCATGGCGTCGGAAGACGGCTACCAAACCAACATCGGCGACCGCGGCTGCAAGCTCTCCGGCGGTCAACGTCAACGCATCAGCATTGCTCGCGCCATCTTGAAAAATCCGCCGGTGCTTATCCTCGACGAAGCTACTTCGGCTCTCGATACCGAGAGCGAACGCCTCGTGCAGGAAGCCCTCGACCGTCTTATGCGCAACCGCACTACCCTGGTCATTGCCCACCGTCTGTCGACGATTTGCAACGCCGATATGATTTGCGTGATGCACGAAGGCAGAATCGTCGAACGCGGTACGCACGACGAACTTATCGCCCTCGGTGGCTACTACAAGCGCCTCGTCGATATGCAGAAATTTTAATTCTCGCTCTTAGCGCATTAGAAGTTCTTTAAGAGCCTGTACGCCCACAGTTGCAGGTTTGGCAATGACGGTCACGTTATCCATGTCGTATGGAATCTGCGCCGGATTCGGGTCGATATAGTAAATCGGCGTGCCTTTGCGTACGTAATACATCAGCCCGGCTGCCGGATAGACAACCAACGACGTGCCGATTATCACCAAAATATCCGCCTGACGAACAATCTCGGATGCCGGCGTGATGTTGGGAACTGCCTCTTCGAAGAACACGATGTGCGGACGCACCGGGTCGCCGTAACTGTCGCACGTGTCGACCGACGTGTCGAGATTGTCGGGCGTGAGCGTATAGACCCGCTCTTCGTGACGCATCGAACGTATCTTCATCAGTTCGCCGTGGAGATGAAGCACGCGGCTGCTGCCTGCCCGCTCGTGGAGGTTGTCGACGTTCTGAGTGATGATGTCGACATTGAAATCCTTTTCGAGTTCCGCCAAGCCGTAGTGTGCGGCATTCGGCTCGCACTTGACGAGTTGATGACGGCGCTCGTTATAGAACTTATGCACCAACGCCGGATTGCGCATAAAGCCTGTATGGCTCGCAACTTCCATTACGGGATAGTTTTCCCAAAGACCGTCGGCGTCGCGGAATGTTTTGATACCGCTTTCGGCACTGACGCCCGCTCCGGTCAACACTACAAGTCGTTTCATTGTTCCAAATTTTTTTGACAATGACAAATTTAGCCCAATTTATGCGACAAAACAAGTCAAAATGACACATAAAAATCGGAATTATTTTATATTTTTGCCGACGATGAAAAAACTGATGCCGATACTGCTTCTGATGCTCCTCTGGGGATGCCGCGCCGCATCGACGGTCGCCGACATGACGTATGTCGACCGTGCTGGCGCTCGCCACAGCATCTGCAACCCCTCGACGCCGCTGACGCTGGTCTACCTCAACGACATCGACTGCGACGAATGCCACGCCGTGGGCGACAGCCTGCGCCGTAGCAGCGAGATTGCGCAAGCCGTTTGCGACAGCCGTTTGCGCGTGTTGTCGGTCTACGTCGGCGACCAATCGGACCGATGGGCGGCTATGGACCCGACCCCGGGGTGGGTGGAATGCATCGACACCGATTTTGCTTCGATGGCAACCGCTACCTACCAATTCGAGTCGCTCCCGGCTCTTTTCATCGTCGACTCGCACAGTCGTATGAGGCAGCAAAACATTTCGGCAAAAGATGCCATTAACTATATAGCAACCCATTCAAAATGAAAAGATTAGCAATTCTTATACTAATAATTACCACCGTTGTGACGGCGTGGAGTCGCAACCGCCTTATCGACACTTCGGCGCCCGAAAAGCCGCTAACCATCGGGCTTCGCGCCGGACTCAACTCGTCGGGAATCGGCAACAACTACCTGAGCCAACTCCCCGAACTCATTCAGGGCAATTTCTACTGGCGCATGGGCGGTCAAGCCGGAGCCGTGGTCGACCTCAACATCCGTCGCTACTTCGCCATCGAGACCGGGCTGCTCTGGGAGGTTCGCAAATACGAAGGCTCGCTGATGGCTGCTAACGCCGACGAAGACTATATGGGCAGCATGTTTCTGCGCGCACGAGCTCACTACATGAGCATCCCTGCCATGGCGTCGTTCCGGCTCAATCTGGGCGGGCAGGCGAAGTGTCACCTCGATGCCGGCGTCTACTATGCCTATGGCATTGCCGGCAAGCGCGAAAGCGACCAATACTACGCATTCAGCGACGTCGACGGACAACTCATATTCGACCACAAAGCAACGTCGACAAAATACTTTAAAGCCGGCGAAAAAGACTTTATGGCTATCAAACACGCCGATTTCGGACTTCGTTTCGGCACCGGTATGACGTTCTTCAACCACTATTTCATCGGCGTCTACTACCAACACGGACTCCGCAACGTGGCGAAAAACTCAGCGGGCGCTCCCGACATCAAAATCAGAAACCGCAACTGGAACGTCAGCCTCGGATATAATTTCTAAGTTAATATTTGTTTTCGTTTACGAAATTATTGGAATTAGCGCAAAGATAAGGCATAAATGGGTTGATTTTTGGTCAAAATAACACTATATTTGCAAATAGATGAACATATTTCTGCTAATCGCAGGCATATTACTGTTGGCTTTGTCGGTCTATTTGATTGTCAGGCCGCATTTTCCGTCGGTCATAGCGTCGTATGGCGGACTCTGGGCGCTGTCGCTCGGCGACTGGCTCGACGTGCCGATGCGAATGCTATCCTACTGGGGCGCAATGGTCGTCGTGGTGCTCATCATCACGTCGATGCAGCAACGCACGTTGGTCAAAGCGACTCAAGGGATGGTGCACATATGCCTGGGTGCGTTGACCGGTATGGCGCTCGGCGCCGTCGGCGGCTATGCGCTGATGGTTGTCGGTGCGGCTGTGGGTGCAACGCTGGGTGCCGTCGTCTTTGCACGAACGCCCGGCGACCGCGGACTCGACTTCCCCTCGCAACGATTTTTGCAGTATCTATGTGCCAAAGGACTTCCGGCGGTGATTAGCGTGTCGATTATCGGCATTGCGTTGCTGATTGCTGCCGTCGAATATGAATAAAAAACGAACAAGATGAAAAAACTGATAATAGTAATTCTGTCAACCATACTGCTTTCGGTGGGCATTGCCGAAGGCAAATCGAAAGAGAAACTCAAGCCGGAAAAGCCTGATATGGAGGCTATTAAGAAGGCAATTCGCGACCCGCAGTCGAACTACTACTACAAACGGCTGTGGCGCAAGTTTGTGAGCAACGACACGAATATGTCGATTCAGGAATATCGTCATTTCTACCTGGGATACGTCTTCCAAGAGGATTACGATCCCTACCGCGTGTCGGAATTTGCCACAAAAATTCAGCCGCTATACTACAAAAAGAAGCACACCGAAGCCGAGTGCGACACGATTATCAAATACGCCGAACTCTCGCTCGCCGACAATCCCTTCGACCTGAACCAGATGCAGTTTTTCATCTACGCGTTGAAAACCAAGCGCAAATACGCCCGCGCTTCGATTTGGCAATATCGACTTAACCACTTGATTGAAGCCATTTTATCGACAGGCACAGGCAAGCAGGACAGCCCATGGTTTGTCATCAGCCCGGTCCACGAATACAACATCGTCAACTTTATGGGACTCGTGGTGACCGACCATCAAGAGTTGGAAAACGACGTCGACTATATCATCGTCGACAAGAAGAACGACAAGACGCCCGACGGCTACTACTTCGACGTGTCGAAGATACTCGAAGTGCGCAACATGAAATTCGGAGAATAAAGGCGGCGCTATGGAGCAAGTACGACAAAGCGGAATGAATGCCTTTATCAACGGCGCCGGTTGCACGGCATTAGCTGTGCTGCTTGGCGTGGCGTTGAGCGTCTACTACAACTACGCGGGCATCGACTATGCCGACGAGTTCTACGGCGTGGTTGTCGGCGCGGAAATCGGACTTGCACGCGGAAGCGCACTGTCGTGGGCGCTCAACCTGCTCACGATAGGCTGCGGCGTGGTGCTGCTCTCGTTTCTGAACAAGCGATTTGCGTTTATCCGTGAATACACCCGACTGCACACCACGATGCTGATAGTGCTCACGATGTCGGTCCCCGGGCTGACGACGGCGCTCTGCCCCGCTAACGTGGTCGTGGCGATGCTTCTGCCGGCGATGCACGTCATGTTCAGCGGCTACCAGCAACAGCATTATCGAAGTTACATCTTCCTCATATCGCTGATTCTGTCGATTGGCAGCATGGTCGACTACGTGTTTGTGGCTTACGCGCTGATTTTCATGGTCGGCTTCTTCCAGGTGCAAATCATGTCGTTCAAAGGCTTTGTAGGCATGCTTTTCGGCTGGATAACGCCCTACTGGATTGCCTACGGATTCGGACTGTTCGAGCTCGCCGACTTGCACTTGCCGCAACTGGAGTTCACCGAGGAGCGATATATGGCGGTTGTGACGTCGCCGGTGATTGTCAACGTGGTGCTGACTGTCGTAACGGGTGCGGCATTCGGCGCAATGAACGCCCTGACGCTCATCTCCTACCGCCGACAACTGCGCGCCTACAACGGATTTTTTACCGTGCTGGCGCTCGCCACGACGCTGCTACTCGTCGTCGACGTGGCTAACGTGCTGACCTACCTCGCGGTGCTAAACGTCTGTCTGGCGGTCCAAGCAGCGCACTTTTTTACAACTACGCGACTAAATAAAAGCTATATACTTTTTATATTCCTTGTAGTAGCGAATATGGCAGGTCCGACGCTATTCACAATCTTGAAGGAACTGCTTTAAAACCAGGCATTTAGACAATGAAAATCATCATCGAACGCAACATACCGTATATCGCCGGAGCGCTTGAGCGTCACGGCGAGGTGGCATATCTTCCCGCCGGGGAAATCACGCGCGAAGCGGTGGCAGACGCCGACGCGCTGTTTGTGCGCACTCGCACGCGCTGCAACGCCGACCTGCTCGAAGGCTCGCGCGTCCGGTTTATCGCCACGGCGACCATCGGCACCGACCATATCGACCTCGACTACTGCCGAAGCCGCGGAATTACGGTGGTCAACGCGCCGGGATGCAACGCGCCGGCGGTTGCGCAATATGTGTTTGCCGTCATTGGCAGCCGTTTCGACGGCGAAGACCTGAGCAAGCTGCGCTTAGGCGTAGTCGGCGTGGGCAATGTCGGGAGCATCGTGGCGCGCTGGGGAGAGCGTTTGGGGATGACCGTACTGCGCTGCGACCCGCCACGGATGCGCCGCGAAGGCGGCGATTTCGTCGACCTGCGCAGCATTGCCGAGCATGCCGACATCATCACCTTCCACACGCCGCTCAACCTCTCGGGCATCGACGCAACCTACCACCTTGCCGACGCAAACCTGCTCGGCAGTCTGAGCCGTTGCCGACTGCTCATCAATAGTTCCCGCGGCGAAGTGGTCGACAACGCGGCGCTTGCCCAAGCCATCGGCAAGACGGTCGAAAGTGCCGCCATCGACTGCTGGGAAGGCGAACCCGCCATCGACCGCAATCTGCTCGCCAAAGCCTTTGTGGCAACGCCGCACATCGCCGGCTACAGCAGTGAAGGCAAAAAGCGTGCCACGGCGATGACACTCGAGGCGTTTGCCCGTCATTTCGGTGTCGACGTCGACGCCATTCCGACCATCGATGCGCCCGCTCGCGGTGCCGACATCGACAGCATCGAGCAAGTAACCGCGACCTATAACCCGTTGGTTGACACGGAGTTGCTCCGCACATCGTCCGACCAATTCGAGAGCCTGAGAAACAACTATAACCTGCGTCACGAAGTTGTGACCGCCGTCAACAAAAGTGAACTATGCTAATCATCAACAAAGCCTCGGCAGGTAGCGGCAAGACCTACAACCTGGTATTCGAGTTTATCAAAATGCTGCTGGGATATAAAGAAAAAGACAGCGAGCAGTCGAAATACAAGCTGAAACCCAACCTACACAACGAGCACAACAAGATTCTCGCCATCACGTTTACCAACAAGGCGACCGAGGAGATGAAGCAACGCATCGTCAAAGAACTCGGCAACATGGCGACCGACCCGGAAGAGAGCGATCACCTTGAGAAAATCGCCGAGACGTTTGGCGTGAGCAAAGAGAAGGTGAGCGAAGCAGCCGCCAAAGCCCATAAACAGCTACTTATCGACTACGCAAACTTCAACGTGAGCACGATTGACTCGTTCTTCCAGACGGTGCTGCGCACGTTTGCCTTCGACGTCGACCTACCCGGCGATTTCACCATCGAGTTGAGCGACGAATTTGCCATCGCCGTGGGCATCGGCGACCTCAAACGCGACATGCGCACGTCGAACCACAACGACTACCTCAGCCAATGGATTCGCACGTATGTCACCAACACGGTCAACCGCGGCGAGAGCTGGAACGTGCTGAAAGACTCGAGCAACGAACAGACTTTCAGCAAGACAATAACGCTCTCGGATTTTGCCAAATATCTCACCAACGAGACGGTTAAAAAGCATCTCGACAAGCTGCGCGAATGGATTACCGAAGGCAACGGAGCGAATCTGAAAGCCCTCATCAATCGCCTCAACGAGATGAGCAAGAGCCTGGCGAGCGAGATTCAGGCGTTCGGACAGTGGTGCGACACCAACTACGACGACCTTGACTTGAACGGCAAGAAGAAAAGCACCGCCGTGAAGCTGAAAGACTTCAAGCCATCGAGTAAAGTCGATAAAAAACTCATTGAACCGTATAAGGCATCGGACCCGTGGTATAAAAAGTCGACTACCGAAGACGCGAAAGAGCAATTCGACGGCCGACTGGAGAAAGTGTACACAGCGCTGAATAATATGGCTGCCGTAAAGGCTATCAGCGAAAACATCTACCGCTTAGGGCTTCTCTATCACATAGATAACAACATCAAGAACTACAATAACGAGAACAACACCATCCTGCTGTCGAACACCAACGACATCCTTAAAGACGTCATCGGCGGCGACAATGCGCCCTACATCTACGCGCGACTTGGCACGTTCATCAACAACTTCTTGATTGACGAGTTTCAAGACACGTCGAAAATGCAATGGGAAAACCTTGAACCGCTGCTGCTCGACAGCCTGTCTGCCGGGCACGATGACTTGATTATCGGCGACGTCAAGCAGAGCATCTACCGCTTCCGCAACTCCGACCCGCACTTGCTTGCCAACGAGGTGGAAGCGAGCTTCGGCGGTTTTAAGAAGAAAGAGGGAAAGGACAAGGATAATAACGAAAACATCAACTGGCGCAGCGACAAGAAAGTCGTGGAGTTCAACAACATGGTGTTCGAGCATCTCGCCAAAGAGTTGGGTTTGTTCGAAAAATTTTACTCAAACGTGCACCAAAATGTGTCGAAAAAGCACGAAAATACGGAAGGCTATGTGCACTACGAGCTACTGAGCAACGAAGACACCGGAAAAGAAGAAAATAAAGAAAAAAAATATAAAGACAAAGCGATAGAGCAAACGATATCCACCATAGACGACATGCTCGAGCGCGGCTACAAGCAGCGCGACATCGCCATCCTGGTGAATACCAACAGCGAAGGCGAGCAAATCATCGATGCACTGCTGCATAAAGAGGGTATCAACGTCGTTTCGGAAGAATCGCTGCTCATAAGCTCGTCGTCGGCAGTGTCGACCATCATCACGCTGCTCAACGCCATCGACCGCACCGCGCAACCCGGCGAAGTCGACAAAAAGCGCAAAGAGAAGCTCACGCCGAAGGAATTCCTCTTTCGCTATCAGTACTTGCTGTCGACCGGAGGAGACAGAAACAATCCGATAACAGCGTTCCGTAAAGCGCTCGACATCGACAGCGACTTCGACCTTAGCAAGGTTATCAAAGGCGACGAGCCGGTGACGCTCGACGTGATTGTCGACCGCATTCTCAAGCACTTCGTCGGACAGGACACGCTCGACGAAGAAATGACTTTCATCCTGGCTTTCAAGGACTTGGTAGCCGACTACATGGAGTCATTCGGGTCGAACGTCCACTTCTTCCTGAAGTGGTGGAACAAGACAGGCTACCGCCGGACTGTGTCGTCGCCGAGCGGCATAAACGCCATACAGGTGATGACGATTCACAAGTCGAAAGGTCTCGAATTTCCGTGCGTCATCATCCCATTCTGCGACTGGAAGTTCGACAAAGAAGGCATCGAATGGATTGAACCGAGCCAAGAATTGGTCAAGTTAATCACCAATTCGAACGAAAACAATGTAAATTTGCCGCCGATATTGCCCATCAAACGCAACGCCCTGACCACGTCGCTGAGGCAATTCAATGAGAGCCTCGAAAAGTGCGAGACCGACTCCAAGATGGACACGCTCAACAAAACCTACGTTGCCTTTACGCGTGCCGTCAACGAGCTGGTTATGTTTGCGCCGGCGGATGCAGACAAATCGCATGAAAACCTCCGCAGCATTCTCACACCGCTCTTGATAAAAGATAATGAAGTCTTATTCAAGCAAGGTCATCAGATAACCAAAGAGGAGAAAGAGGCGAAAGAAGAGAAAGAGAGACAGGAAAAAGAAGAGAAAAAGAAGAAAAAAGCGAAAAAGACCGACGACGATGTAGAACCGAAAAAATATCAGTTGGAGCACCTGGCTATAATCCCGCCGCGTCGCGACAAGGCGGAGAAAGGCATCAAATATAAGGTGCCGGAACTGATAACGCGGCTTAGCAATGCCCGGCAATTCGACGGCACGGCGATGCACAACATAATGCAACGAGTTAAGACCCCCGCCGATCTCACGTCGGCAATCGACTACTACTACAAAAAGTCGATAATCAACGACGAAGAGCGGTCGCGCTACGGCAAAATCCTCGCCGGGGCACTGAGCGACCCGCGCGTCAAAGAGTGGTTTGCAGACGAGGTTAAAGTGCTCAACGAGACCGAATTGCTGCGCTATGAAGGCGACCCCGACAACGAAGAACACTTTCAGTTTGACTTCACGACATGCCGTCCCGACCGCGTGGTGCTCACGCGCGACGGCCGCACTATCGTGATAGACTACAAATTCGGCGCTTATGAGAGCAAATATCAAATGCAGGTGCGCAACTATATGAATTTGCTCGAGGAAATCGGCTACGAACGCCTCGAAGGCTATATCTGGTACGTGCAAGAGGGAAATATCGAACGAGTTGAACAAAAACCGATAGGATATGCCTGAGAGTGAGAAACATCCGTTGGAGCCGTTTCTGCCTGACGACGCCGAAACGCTGATGCTTGGGAGTTTTCCGCCGCAGCGCGTGCGCTGGTGCATGGATTTCTACTACCCGAACTTCCAAAACGATATGTGGCGGATAATGGGCTACATCGAAACGGGCGACGCAAACGCATTTGTCGACACGGCAAATCGGCGGTTCGACCTCGACAAGGTCGTCGACTTCTGCCGCCGTCGGCGCTTGGCACTCTACGACACGGCAACCGAGGTGGTTCGCCTTCGCAACAACGCTTCCGACAACTTCCTCGAGGTTGTCCGTCCGACCGACGTTGCCGCCCTACTCGCGCGACTGCCGCACTGCCGACAAATCGTGGCGACGGGCAAAAAGTCAGCCGACACGCTGCGTGAGATGTTCGGATTCGACGAAATCGGCGTTGGCTGCTCGACCGAAGTAACGATTGCCGGCCGCCGCTATCGCGTCTGGCGCATGCCCTCCTCCTCCCGCGCATATCCCCGCCCAATCGCCTGGAAAGCAGAGTATTACCGAAAGGTTATAGGTAAGAGGTAAGAGTGGAGAGTGGCGCCTTCGGCGCGGTTAGAAGGCATCTTCGATGCGGTTATGCGACGCTGAGCGCGGTTATTCGGCAGCTTGCGCTGCGTGAAATTGCAACATCCACTCTTACCTCTTACCTCTCCACTCTTACCTCTTACCTCTCCACTTTCCACTATCCACCCATACCCGGTCGCACCGAAGCGCCGTTCGTCGGATAGCGGCCGCGCGGAGCTATAGGTTTGAAATGGCGTATAGTGGGCAGATTGTGATGGGCTTTCCTGACGGGCTCGTAAATGTGCCGAAATTCTCTAACGAACAGCGAATTGCATAGGGAATGTCTTTCTGCGGTTTGGACAGCAATTCGTAAAGGCTTCTCATTGAGCCTTTTACCCCCGACTTTACTTCTATCGGCACCACGTGTCCGCCCTTTGCCACCACATAGTCGACCTCGGCAACATTGCCTTTGTTCGTGTCTTGCCAATAATACAGTTCATGACGCTCGTGTGGTGACATATATTTCAGTATCTCCAAACCTGCCATCATCTCAGCCACATTACCTTTGTCGACAAGTTCGGTCGCCGAGTCGGTCAGAATGCTGTTTGTCTCATCCTTGATATCGTCGCTTATGCCGAGGAAGTCCAACATTAAGGCATTGTCTATCATAAGATATTTAACAAACTTGCTGTTTACTTCAGCGCCTAAAGGAATGCCATTCGACGCGGAATGAAACACCGGTACAATCAATCCGGCATCTCTTAGGTAGGAAAGAGCGGTCTTGACCTGTTCGGTGCGGTATCCTCCGTCTACCTGACTAAAAACGAACTTCGTTCCGGCCTGCCGTGCCACGCTAATAAGGGTGTAACGCAGCAGGTCGGGATTTATCCTTCCTGCATATTTCGAGAAATCGTCGATGTATGCCACCCGCAAGTCTGCCAGGACAGTCCTTGCTTTCATATAAGATTCCGTTTCTACAAATTTAGCGACGGCTGCCGGCATCCCGCCGATAAGCATAAATTGGCGATACTGTTCCACCAGTTTTGTGTGAAACACCTCTATAAGCGGCTTTTCAGCAGTGGCTTGTCGCTTCATCTCTACCAGACCGTCGAGCTTCCGGGCTTTTAGAAACTCATCGAACGACATCGGATAGACAAACAGGCTGCTAATCCTGCCCACGCCATACGAGCGTAAGTCTTTCAAAGCAAATTCCAACAAGCTGCCGGCGGCTATTACATGCAACTCCGGGTAGTCTTCTCGGAAGAACCACAGGCTGTGCAAAGCTTTCGGACATGACTGTATCTCGTCAAGAAATAGCAAGGTCTTCCCCGGCTCCACCGGAACGCCATAATATATCGACAGTTTCTCCGCAATGTCGTGAACATCAGCTTTGCCACCGAAGATGTCGGCAACGTCGCTGTCTCTTTCAAAGTTCACTTCAAGGAAATAGTCGAACGACGCTCCAAAATGCCTTACTGCGCACGATTTACCCACTTGTCGAGCACCTCTGATAAGCAGTGGTTTCCTATCTTCTTCTACCTTCCACTGCTGAAGGTAAGCGTCTATATTTCTACGTAAATATTCCATATTTCCTCCAACGAATTTCTTTCGCTTGTAAAGTTACGATAAATATTTGAAAATCAAGCGGGTTTAACATGTTTTTGTAAAAAGCAGGTGATATTTTGGGGGTAAAAACGTAAAAAGCAGGTGATATCCACAGCGTGTCGAAGATTCGCTGTGGATAGGAGCGTCGGAGACTTTGCAAACCCGAGCAATGAAATTTGCGGAAATTCGCATTTCGGGCGTTTTGAAAATTGCGGAAATTCGCATTTCTGGCGTTTTGAAATTTGCGGAAATTCGCATTTTGGGCAATAAAATTTGTTTTAATCCATTGATTTTTAGTATCTTTGTGCACTAATTAAAACAAAAGGAATCATGGGCACGGTTTTTAAACGAAAAATTTACGACGAAATGCTCGCCTGGAAGTCAGAATCGGCAGGAGAAACAGCATTGTTGATAGAAGGTCCGAGGCGTGTTGGTAAATCAACAATTGCCGGGTTATTTGCGCGGAATGAGTATCGAAGCCACGTAATCATTGACTTCGCAAAAGCATCTGAAGAAGAAAAGAGTTTGTTTAACGACATTTCAGATTTGGATTATTTCTTCACCAGACTTAAGCTGCTAAAAGGAGTATCGTTATACGAACGCGAATCGGTTATCATATTTGACGAGGTACAGCAATATCCCATTGCACGTCAGGCAATCAAATATCTCGTTGAGGATGGACGATACGACTACATAGAGACAGGGTCGCTTATTAGTATTCATAAAAATGTAGATAAGATTGTTATTCCAAGCGAAGAAGAGGCAGTCAGCATGTACCCAATGGACTACGAGGAGTTTCGTTGGGCTTTGGGAGACACAGAGACAATTCCACTGCTAAAGGAAATGCTTGAGAAGAAAAAGTCTTTGGGCGATGAAGTCAACCGCAAGTTGCTTCGCGACTATCGTCTCTATATGCTTGTAGGCGGTATGCCTCAGGCGGTAAGCAAATACATCGAGACACTGGACCTTATGAAAGTAGATAAGATAAAAAGGGGCATTCTCCGTATCTACGAACAAGATTTCCATAAATTAGATAATACCGATAGGGCAAAAGCGATATTTAAGGCAATACCATCCGAGCTCAGTATGAATTCGACACGCTATCGGATGAATGCCGTATTGGGAAAGGTTAGTAACGACTCTGTCCGTGGAATAGTTGAAATGATTGAAGACAGCAAGACGGTAAATATTGCCTATCATTCAAACGACCCAAATGTCGGTATGGAGCTAACTTCGGACAAATCATCATATAAGATGTTTATCTGCGACACGGGTCTGTTTGTCACTCTTGCGTTTTGGGACAAGAAATTCACAGACAATGTTATCTATCAGAAACTTTTGAACGACAAATTGGATGCTAACCTTGGATATGTGTATGAAAATGCAGTAGCTCAGGCGTTGGCTTCTTCCGGCAACAAATTGTTCTACTACACGTGGTCGGATGAAAACAAGCACACCTATGAGGTCGATTTTCTTTTGTCACGAGGGTCAAAGCTATGGCCGCTGGAAGTGAAGTCTTCCGGCTACAACACGCACAAGTCGCTTGACTTGTTCTATAAGAAGTTTTCCAATCGCATAAATAATAGATACCTTGTTTATACCAAGGATTTGAGAAAAGACGGTGAGGTTACTATGATTCCTATCTATATGGTAGGCTTGCTATGATTTGCCGTTGAATTAATCGAGCATTCTACCTCGGATTATTGGTAATTTGTCATAAAGGTAGTAACTTTGTCGGCGAAAAATCGAATCAAAAATGCTTAACGCAAAACCGAAGTGGCTCAGCCGCTTTTTGGAGTGGCTCACGAGCGCGAGCAGCTACCTCATTGGATTGCTCCGCAAAGGCTGGCGATGGTATCGCTCAACCTACAAAAAATCTCGTTGGTATAAAAAGATTGCAATCATCTTCGCAACCTTAGTGGTCGTATTTTTTGTCTTCCTCGGGCTGGTCGACATGAACTTCCTCTGGCTCTTCGGCAAGTCGCCCTCGCTGCACGCCATCAAGCATCCAAAGCAGTATGAAGCGTCGACTATCTACTATGCTGACGGTAAGGTCATGGGACGTCTATACAAGGAAAACCGCGTAATCGTGCCCCTCGACTCGATTCCTAAGGTGATGGTCGACGAACTCATCGCTACCGAAGACGAACGCTTCTACAGCCACTGCGGTATCGACTTTCCGGGTACGGTTGCCGCAGTAAAAGACTTGATTGTCCACGGTGAGGCTCGCGGCGCAAGCACTATCACTCAGCAACTCGTCAAGAATATGTTTAAGACGCGCACCGAGTATTCAACCGGTCTGACGGGCTACATTCCCGGTGTGCGCTTGCTCATAATGAAGAGTAAGGAGTGGATTACCGCCATCAAACTCGAAATTTTCTTCAACAAGCAAGAAATCCTCGAGATGTATCTCAATCAAGTGGACTTCGGCAGCAATTCTTACGGCATCAACACCGCCGCTTCGACCTATTTCGACAAGCGTCCTATCGACCTTACCGCCGAAGAATGCGCCGTGCTCGTCGGTATGCTTAAAGCCACGACGACCTACAACCCGCAACTCAATCCGAAGAACTCTCTGCGCCGACGCAACGTCGTGCTCAACAACCTTTACACGCACGGCGGCATCTCGCGCCAACAACTCGACTCGCTTTGCGAAATTCCTATCCGTCTTCACTTCAAAACGCCGAACGTCTATAGCGGTCCGGCGCTATACTTTCGCCAAGCCATTGCCGACAGCATCGGCAAATGGTGCGAAGACAACGGTTACAACATCTACGGCGACGGGCTTAAAATCTACACTACGCTCGACTCGAAGATGCAAACCTACGCCGAAGAAGCCGTGCTGAAGCATATGCGTCAAGTGCAGCGCAACTTCGCTGCCGACTGGGGCTCGACAAACCCTTGGCAAGACGCTAACCACGTAGAAATCAAAGATTTCATCAAAAATATCGCAGAGCGAACCACTCGCTACAAGCAACTCGCCGAGGCGTACCCTTACGACCCCGATTCGGTCGACTACTATATGAATCTGCCGCATCCGGTCAAGGTGTTCGACTACGACACGCCCGACCACGTCAAAACCTTGACGATGAGCACAATGGACTCCATTCTCTACATGGTGCGCTTTATGCACTGCAGCTTCTTGGCTGTCGAGCCCGCTACCGGCGAAGTCAAGGCGTGGGTCGGCGACATCGACTTCAACCACTGGAAATACGACAAGGTGACGACGCACCGCCAGCCCGGCTCGACCTTCAAACTGATGGTCTACACCGCAGCTATGGAGAACGGGATGAGCCCTTGCGACGAGCGCCTCGACCAATACAAGCAATACGACGCCTTCGACAGCGACCACAATCCCATCAAGTGGGCGCCACGCAACAGCGACGGCATCTACCGCGGATTCCCCATATCGCTGCGAACCGCCTTCGCTCGTAGCATCAACACGATTGCCGTCGCCGTCGCCGACGAACTTGGCAACGACGAGGTGATTCGCACCGCGCGCAACTTGGGTATAACTTCACCGCTCGACGACACGCCCTCGCTCGCTCTCGGCGCTAACGACGTCACGCTCTTCGAAATGGTCAACGCTTATTGCACGGTGGTCAACGACGGACTGAGAAATCGCCCGACGCTCGTCACTCGCATCGAAGACCGCAACGGGAATGTCATCTACGAGCATAAGCCCGAAAACTTCAAGGCAATCGACTACGAGTCGGCATTCCTTATGCAGCAAATGCTGATGGCGGGTATGCGCGAACCCGGCGGCACCTCGCAAGCACTTTGGGGCTACAACATCCACAACTTCGATACGGATTTCGGCGGAAAGACGGGAACGACGCAAAACAACAGCGACGGCTGGTATATGGGCGTAACGCCACACCTCGTTGCGGGCTGCTGGGTCGGCGGAGAATATCGGCAAGTGCACTTCCGCTCGACGCGACAGGGACAAGGCAGCCATACGGCGTTGCCCGTGTTCGGCTATTTCATGGAAAAGGTGCTCGCCGACAAGACTCTTGCCCATCGCTATCGCGCGCGTTTCCCGCAAAAGCCGAGAACGCAGATGACGCGCTCGTGGAATTGCACTACATTCTTCCCGCCCGATTCTACCGAAGTCGATTCAACCCTCGTCGATAGCATCCCTGCCGTCGACATTGTCAATCACGAGTTGAACAACGAATCGCCCGACGACAACCCGACTCTTGCCCCCGCCGCCGACCCGATAGAAGAATAAGAGTGGAGAGGTAAGAGTGGAGAGAGGCCAACGATATCCGATAGACGCTCCCCCCCACGCCTGGTAGGTCGCACCAAGGCGCGCCCCTTCTACATTTGCTACTCTTACCTCTCTCCTCTTCACACTTTTTCGTCCGTAAAAATGTAACACTTCACACTTTTAAGGACGTAAAAATGCAAAATTCCACACTTTTAAGGACGAAACCGCCGGCGAGATTGATAATTATTACTATCTTTGCAGAAAATAGGCTACATCAGACATTAGCAATTATGGAAAGAGAAGCGATAAAACTGCTATACGAATGGAAGTCGCGGACCAATCGCAAGCCGCTGGTTATCCGTGGAGCGAGACAAGTGGGAAAAACTTGGCTCATGTTGGAATTTGCCCGCAAGGCTTATGACAAGTGGATATACATCAACTTCGAAGACGAGGAAGTGCTCAAGCATGTCTTTGAGCCGGATTTCAATATAGAAAGAATACTTGAAGCCATTAGCCTGCGCTTCCACACCGAAGTCGATGCGAATACGCTGCTTATTTTCGACGAGATACAGGCGGCGCCGAGGGGAATTACCTCGCTGAAGTATTTCTACGAGAAAGCCCCTGAATATCACATCATTACAGCGGGGTCGCTATTGGGCGTTTCGATGCATCGCGGCGATTCGTTTCCCGTGGGGAAGGTCGATTTCGTTAGCCTTTACCCTATGAATTTTATGGAGTTTCTACGAGCCGCGGGCGAAGAAGGGTATGCCCGAATAATCGAAGAATCAAAATGGGAGTCTATCGCTTATGTGAAAGACCGCATTGTCCAACTGCTGCGAACGTACTACTTCGTCGGCGGGATGCCCGAGGCGGTAAAGGCGTATTGCGACGGCTCGGGCTACGAGGAAGTACGGCGAATCCAGTCGAATATCCTGCTGTCGTACGAAAACGATTTGTCGAAGCATGCCCCGACAAAGGAGGTCCCGCGAATCAGGATGGTGTGGCAGAGCATTATGAGTCAACTTGCCAAGGAGAATCGTAAGTTCATCTACGGCGTACTGCGTCAAGGGTCAAGGGCAAAGGAGTTTGAAGTTGCCGTGGAGTGGCTCCGCGACGCCGGGCTTATATATAAGGTGAACCGCACCAAGAGCGGTGAAATGCCGTTGAGCGCATTCGAAGACTTCGGCTCATTCAAGTTGTTTATGCTCGATGTGGGGCTGATGTGCACCATGAACAAACTGCCCGCGGATTCAATACTTCTTGGCAATGAGGTCTTTTTGTCTTATCGCGGCGCGATGACCGAACAGTATGTCTGTCAGCAACTTATGGGGACGGTCGATTCCATCTACTACTGGTCGGCCGACAATTCACGCGGCGAGATTGACTTCTTGATACAGAAAGGCGATAGGATAATCGCGATAGAGGTAAAGGCGGAAGAGAACCTAAAGGCGAAAAGCCTGTCTGCGTTTGTTGCGCGCTATCCGTCGCTTTATGCCGTTCGACTGTCGATGTCGGACTATCGCGAGCAGGATTGGATGGACAACGTACCGCTCTACGCGGCTTGCTGCGGCATAGAAACAAAGGTAAGAGTGGAGAGGTAAGAGGTAAGAGTGAGAGGCTAAAAAAAAGGTTGCGCCGAGATGCGGCGCAACCTCAGTTATCAACAATTATAATTCTTATCTCACGATAAGTTTTGCTGTTTTGACACCGTTTTCGCCGGTGACTTTTACTATATACATACCGCTGAGGGTTGATGTAGCGATTTGGCAGTTGCCGTCACAGTTTTGCGACGAAACGAGTGCGCCGTTGAGTGCAAATATCTCAACTTTTGCCTTCTCGCCGGCGATAACGTATACCGTCTGACCTGCTACTGCGGGATTGGGATAGATGATAGCTCGCGGTGCTGTGATTGTGCCGACTGCGCCTTGTGCGCTGTTGTAAACGGCTTCGAATTTCGGAATTTGGATTTCGAAATCGGTATCCTTAGTCGAAGCGCCCATACCGAAGCGGATTGCCTTCATGGTTATCGGGTAGATGGCGATGTCGTCGGTATTTGTGAAGTCGTTCAAATCGAATTCCACAGTGGTTTCGGTGTTTTGCGGAAGCGTAGTTTCGGTAGCTGTCCAAGTCGTTGTGGAATTGCCGAGGGCGTCGGCAGCCGCAGCCGAAATCTTAGTGATAGTAGCGTCACCCGGGTTGACTGTCAAACGAATCTTGTCGGGCAAACTCCATACTCTCACGTCGCGGTTCATTTGGATGTAGGCGCCGCGGCTTGAGCCGTTGCCGGTGTAGTTGAGTTTGAAGCCGTTATCACCGAGGAGGCTGAGCGTCAAGCCGGTACCGCCGGTCTGTTGGAGTGTCCAGTTTTCGATGGGGAGGTCGCGTACGACGGGCATTGCGTTGCCTGTCGGAACTTCGACAGTTACGTTGAGGTTGCCGGTGTAGTCGCCGAGGCTTGCTGTGACGACAGCCGAACCGTCTTTAATGCCTTTGAGCACGCCGGTTGTTTCGCCCACGGTAGCCACGTCGGTGTTGTCCGACGACCAAGTGAAGGCAATCGGGCTGATAGGCATTTCGTTTTCGAGGACGTATGAGAGCATTTCGATAGGATATTCGCGAACGTCGTCGATGAGCACGTTCTCAAGACGGATTTTTGCTTCTTCGCTGGTGTCGACGGTTACGGGGATAGTTGCTTCCAAGCCGTTGAGGGTGCCTTTGAGCACGCCGATACCGCTACCGCTGCCGTAGAAAGTTGTGCCGTCGTTGATGATTTCGCCGATGTTGGCGTCGCACGAGAGCGTTACGCCTTGCACGTCGTCGTCGACGAGCATACCGTATTGGTTATAGCCGTAGAATTTCGGCGTGAAGATGCCGTATTGCGGGAAAGCCATAGCCCATTCGACGAAGCGCAACTCTGTGATTACGTTGTCGTCGGGAACGTTAGCGACAGCAAACATACCGCTACTTACGGCGCGGGGACGACCGTCGCTGCAGTGGTTGCGTTCGCCGAATGCCGAAGTGTAGAGCGTCGACGAGCCGCCGCCGTCGACGTTGATAGCGTCGGTAGCGCCTGCATAGTACATCATTTCGGCAAGTTGCTTGGTGTGTACGCCGTTAGAGAGTGCGTAGCGACCGTCGATAACCATCATAACCAATTTCGACTTGTCGGCGTTGTAGCCGATGCCCGAACGCGGATGCAGACCCGAAGCGTCGCCGCGGTCGACTTCGCTGTCGAGCACTTCGCCGTTTTCGAGAATCCACGGGTTGCCGGTGCACAAATCGGTCGGGAAGATTTCTTTATCGCCAACGAAAGCGCGGGGCGTGATTTCGATGATGTCGCCGATGGCGAGATTGTTGACGAAATCGTAAGCAGCGTCGCGTCCCGAGATGGCGTATGCGCCGTCGCTGAAGCGGAGGTCGCCGGTTGTCGATACGTCGGAAGTTACTTTATATTTCGCTGTTTTGCCCATACCGAGCGTGCCTTCGACCAATTCGAGGGTGCGTTCAGCCACGGTGCCGGCAAGCGATACGTTGTCGGTCGTGCCGTAGTATTCGGGCGTGTAGAGCGCGCAAGAGTTACCCCAAGGTGCGGAATTGACGGTCGACAGACGCACGGTATTTTCGCCGGCTTTAACCTCGCCGCTTGCGTGAGTTACCGCAGCGATAAAAGGCTCGCCGTTCTCGAAGTAGAAGTTCGGCCAAGCGCGCGAACTCGAGTTTGTCAGATAGATTCTGCCGTCGGCAATAGCAGTCTGGACGGGCGCACCGACGCGCGACACGCCGTTGGCAGCGTTGCCGGTGGTTACGAAGAAGTCGGTGTTGATGCCGCAGAAGAGCTTCTTGTCGGCAGTCGTGTGGCTTTCTGCCTGAGCAGCGATGGTTGCGCCGCCCGACATCTTGTCGCCTGCAACAACTGCTTGGAACGAGAGGTTCGGGTTCGTACGGTCGATAGTCAGGTAGTAGATGCGCAATTGCGTTGCCGCAGTTTCGCCCAACAAGCGAATACTTGTTTGCGTTGTACCCGGACCGATTTTTGCGTGATAGAGCGTGTCGAGCGTATAGTCGACGTCGCACAACTTAAACGGATAGCCTGCTTGTGCCGCAAAAACTGCCGCACACGCTGCTAACAATAATGTAAATCTTTTAATCATAATTATTTATTTTATAAGTTTCCGTTCTTCAAATTAGTTGTCATTTGCCGAAATTCGTGCGATTCCGACACGATTTCGCCCTGTGGTTTTTGCCAGTTTGTTTTTATTGCTCAAATTTAGACATAACTTTTCATATAAAGGTAACAAACGAATAAAATAAATTGTTCATGATGGTTAAAATAGTTTAATCGCCGAGAAATAGGTAAGAGGTAAGAGTGGAGAGTGGAGAGAAACCAACGATATCCGATAGACAACGCCAAGATGCTATCGAATTACCCGTTATGGGCACGCCTTCACCCGAGTGCCGCGAGCTCTTCGAGCTAGCATCTTGGCGTTAACAAACCGCCTTTGGCGGTGGTTAAAGGTTATTGGTTAGAGGTTAGAGAAAAATATACCCACTCCATGCCCGGTCGCGGCGAGGCGCGACGTGGCAGGCGGGCGAGTGATTCTGCAAATCTGCGACCACAAACGACCCTCTCCGAGGCTCGAGGTGTTTGGTGAGCTTCGTTCCCTACGCTAAGCATCTCCGATGCTGAGCGCAGGGTTTACCACAACCGGCGCGTCTCCGACGCACGCAATCCACAGCGTATCTTCGACACGTTGTGGATATAACCTCCGCTCCCTACCCCACTCCATGCCCGGTCGCGGCGAGGCGCAGTATAGTGGAGAGGTAAAAGGTAAGAGGTAAGAGTGTTGCGACCTGCAATGGGCGGGGCGTGCGGGATGCATCATCTCGCCTGAGATATGAAAATGTAGCGTCGTCGCTGATGC
>JBJEDP010000219.1:0-4588 GCA_051872175.1 Candidatus Limisoma sp. | reverse complement strand
CATCTTACCTCTCCGCTCTTACCTCTTTTCGCCATAAATGCCATTATGTAAAATAATTTTTTTGAAAAGTTAAGTTTCTTATAAATCTAATCATTAACTAATTTAAATTATGAAAACAGAATCAAAAGTTATCAGAAAGGTCACGTTGGCGATTCTTTCAACTGTCTTCTGTGTTGGGGCTTTCTCGTGCCAAGACGACATTCGCACTGACGGTTACTCAACAAACGACGTTCCCGAACTGCTTCCGCTGTCGGAAGAGCAAAAGGCTGTCATTGCTTATTTGCCTAAAAATGTGATTATCGCTCACCGTGGCACTGAATTCTGGGCACCGGAAGAGAGTGAGGCTGCTATGCGCTGGGCGCGCAATATGGGCGCCGACTACATCGAATGCGACCTCCAAAAGACTAAGGACGGTGTTATCCTTGCCCTCCACGACGAAAGTCTGCTCCGCACTACCAACGTCGAAACAATCTATCCTAATCGCAAAAATGACTATACAAGTGCGTTTACGTTCGACGAATTGCTGAAACTCGACATCGGCTCTTGGTTTAATGAGGCTAATCCTGACCAGGCTCGTGCTTCGTTTGTCGGTTTGGATATTCTTACGCTTGAAGATGTGTTGGCTATTGCCGAGGGTATGCGCATCAAGCGTGACGCTAACGGCAAGCGTATTGTCAACCGTGATACTGAGGGCAATTATGTAAGCACTGTCTACGAACCCGACCCGGCTGACAATGGCAACCGCCCGGGCGTATACATCGAAACAAAGGCTCCTTACCTGTTCGCAGGCATGGAGAAGGCTTTGCACGATTGCTTGGAGAAGAATGGTTGGTATGCCGATAATATCAACGACATGAAGAAGATTGCATACAAGGACGGTAAGAAGGGCGAAGTCGACATTGCCAACACTCCGGCTCGCATCATTCTTCAAACTTTCAGCCCGTCGGGCTTGCAAAATCTTAAGGCTGCTTTCCCGCGCTTGATTCCTACTTTGTTCCTTTGCTATGATTTTAGCGGTTCTCCGGTCAATTACGCTGAACTTATCAACTTTGCTATCGAGAATGGAGCGACTATCTTTGGTCCGAACATTGACTACATTACCGGCTATCCGTCGAGTTTAACGCCGTGGCAAGGCGATATGGTTCGTCGTTCGGGGCTCGACATCCATGCTTGGTCGTTCAACACGCAAGAGCAATATTTCAAATACACAGGTCCTTGGAGTGACCCGCAGAAAGAGGGCGGCGCCGACAAGAACTATCTCGATGGCTCGTTTACTAATCTTACCGATTTGGCTTTGCGTTTCTATAAGGAATCTCTTCAAGGATATGCCGATAAAGGTTTGAACTATTTCCGTTCGAATGCTGCGCTTGGCATTGAAGATAATATTCACAAGAATAAGACTATGCGCACTGCTCAAGAGGTGTTAGACGAACTTGGCTACTAATTCATTATTAACCCGCAAAAACTAAAGTTATGAAAAAATATATATCAGCCTTAGCGCTCAGCATTTGCTTCTTCGGTGCCGCTTATGCTCAAGAAACCGAAACAACAGAGGCTCAACAAGAATTGCAGGCCATAATGGACGAAGGCCTCGTAAAGTTTAAGACCGAAGACGGCAAGTATTCTTTCCGTGTTGGTGCACGCGTCGACATCGATGGCGCTCACTACATCGACGACTATACCGACCGCTCAAGCGGCG
This sequence comes from Candidatus Limisoma sp., assembly GCA_051872175.1. Classification (GTDB taxonomy): domain Bacteria; phylum Bacteroidota; class Bacteroidia; order Bacteroidales; family Muribaculaceae; genus Limisoma. Next base: position 2,889 of record JBJEDP010000219.1, on the reverse strand, counting down.
CTAATTTCACTGCCGCTCGCATCAGAATGTATAGCAAATTGGGCAACAAACTCGACTTTAAGATGGATTTGGACTTTGCTGCCAAAAACATTATGAAGGACGTTTATCTTCGTTGGCACAGCAACAAAAACGGCTTCCTTCGCTTGGGTAACTTTGCTGAAGCTTTCTCGGCAGAAAACATCCAAAGCACAATGGACTATCCGTTTATCAACAAATCGGCTACTGTCGAAACTTTCGGTACAGGACGTTCGCTCGGTTTGGCTTATCGCTACTACCATCCGTACTTCTGGGGTGAAGCAGGTGTTTACTCTCAGAAATACAACAAGGAGCACAAAGCCGGCGATATGGGCTTCGGCGTTTCTACTCGTCTGTTAGGCCGTATCACTCGCGACGATTGGAACGTTCACATCGGTGGTTCGTTTAACTTCCGCCGTCCGGACGCTAATGGCTTCACTAACGGCAACGACGACTACAACCGCTCGGTTACCATCGGCTCGCCGCTCGAGACTTCGATTGACGATACCAATTTTATCGGTGCTACGCTCAACAACGTAAAGAGTGTTCTTCGTTATGGTGGCGAAGTGATGGCAAACTACAAGAAAGTTTATGTCAAAGGCGAATACATCGGAGCAACTTACAACCGCGAACGCGACTGGGATTACAGCTTTACAAATTCGTTAGGTTCAGTATTGTCGACGATGTTCCCGACGCTTGATGCCTATAAGAAACTTATGGGCGAAGACGAGGCTGCAAAATTCAGCGGCTACAGCATCGAAGCCGGCGTAATTGCTATTGGCGGCGACTACAAATACAACAGTGTAGATGCACTTATGCGTCGTCCGAAAGGCAAGACTCTCGAAATCGTTGCCCGCTACAATCACACCGACCTCAACGACATCATGCCCGGCAGCTGGTATTACAACGGCGGCTTCTTCTCGAGCTCTTTGCACCAAGCTTTCGGCATTCCCAACCAATCGGTTAGCGGTGGTAAAGTCGACACGTTTACACTCGGTATCAACTATTACGTTACCAACAACATCGTAACAAGATTAAACTACTCATATCAGAAACTCGATCAAGAATACAACCGTACATTCAGACTAGACAAAAACTTGCATTCGATTCAAGCAAGAGTTGCATTCGAGTTCTAAAATCTTCTTAATGGGCTTATAAAATTATTCTTGGTTACTAACGCCCCGGCGGACGTAGTGATACGTTCGTTCCGGAATTAAAAAGTCCCGTCGTAATCGCTACGGCGGGACTTTTAGTGACTCTTATAGAGCCTTAGTAACCAAGAAATTTATTTATTATAAGCCCATTAGAATTGGAACATCAAACGTGCTTGGAGTGAGTGGAAATTCTTGTCGTAACCATATCTGTCGCGGTCGAGTTTATGGTATGTATAGTCGACCATCACAGCGCAGTATTTGTTGAATGCATAGTTTGCGCCGATTGTTGCAGAATGGATGTTACCACCGCTGATAGCAGCCGAGTTGTAAGGCCAGTCTTGCATATAACCGCCGGGATAGTATTGGTCGCGACCTGCCGAGTAGTATTCGCCGTCGATAAGGTTGTTTAGACCTGTGTAGTTGTAGCGAGCAACGATTTCGAGCGACTTGCCGTTGAGTCCGCCAAGCAGACCTTCTGCATTGTTGTAAGCATAAGGCTTGCCGAACACCAAATAACCAAGTTCTACATATCCGCCGTGGAATTTGTTGTCTTTCAACGGATTTGCGGCAATCCAAGCGTCGAGCGAACCCCATGCGTCGATGTTGTTTTGAGCAGCGATGAAGAGCGTTTCAGAGTCGCGCTTCTTGGCAACATACTTGAACAAATACTCACCGCGAGCAAAGAATTTCTCGTTCTTGTAGAGAGCTTCAGCGCCGATAGTAGTCGTGTTGCGAGCCCAAGGAATTTCGCAGCTTACAAATTGTTCTGTATCGTCGACGTATGTTTCAAGAGTTTGACCGAGAGTCAGAGTTTTCTTGAGCGTGTTGTTGTAGACTTCGCCACCGCCAAGGCGAGCAAAACGTGCGCTCAGACCAACGTGGAGAGTTTGCTTATCGTCGTTGATGGGACGATACAACCAGCGACCGGCAGCAGTTACGCCATTGAATCCGGCTTCTTGTGAGTTGTACTTATCTTCGGTAAACACACCCTGTTGAGCAAACCATTTCTTGTTTTGGAATTTGTAAGTGATACCAAGTTCACGACCTTCGCCGAGAGCGTTAGTCGAACCCGGACGAGAGATGAAGTGGTAGCTGCCAAGCGAAGTATTGCGAGCCATCGAGCCTGCAGGGTCGTTGTAGTAACCGGCTTTCACATAGTGCTTTCCGGCTTCCTGCTCGGTTGAATACTGTACGAAAATGTTCTTTTGAGAGAATTTGCCTCCGCCGAAACCAAAGTCGGCATAGAAATACCAATCTTTGTATTCCAAAGACGCACGCAGACGAGCATCCGTAAGGGCTGCACCCGACTTCATCGGTGTGAAATCCGAATGATAGTAAGCCACGTCAGCCATCATACGAGCACCTACCGTAAAGTGAAGGTCCTCTTTCTCATTGTCAATCTTAACAGTAGGGTCGGTATCGAAATCCTGAGCAAATCCTACCATTGCGACAGATGCCAAAATCGGCAATAATAAATATTTTTTCATGTTGAGAATATTCTTAAGTTGTTAATATCCAATTTATAAAGATTAGTATCCAAGACGTACAAGGGTTTCGACAGCATCGGGGACAACACTCGGCGCTTGTGAGTTGTCGTACTTTTGACCGGGATGGAACGGATTCGGCAAATTAGCATTGCAACGGAAGCCATTCTCAATCATATAGAGCAACGACATTTCAGAACGGTTGGTAAAGAAGCCATCCAAGTAGACCGGCATAG
>JBJEDP010000218.1:0-4612 GCA_051872175.1 Candidatus Limisoma sp. | reverse complement strand
TGAATAGCTCAGTCGGTAGAGCATTTCATTCGTAACGAAAAGGTCGCGGGTTCGAGTCCCGCTTCAGGCTCCAAAAGTTGCATCGTTTCGGTGCAACTTTTTTGTTATATATGTCGTCTGATTTTGCCAAATAGGACGGTCGACGCTTTTTTAGCAAATTTTATGGTTAAGATTTTGAAAAATCTCGTGGATTTACAATGTTTTTTAGTATTTTTGTAAATGCGTTTAAACCGATAATACTTAAGTAAATCTAATAGGAAAGAGTTATACTGAAAGAATGATGGAATCGAACGAGAATAAAGAGAAAAAACCGCCTATGAGCTTGCGTGTGCTGTTCGGATTGATGATGGTATTCGTTTATGTAGGCATGGGATTTATGATTCTTCTGAATTTTTTCGGATGGTCGTCCGAATTTGCATGCCGCTCGGTAGGGTCGTTGCTCATTCTTTACGGTATTTATAGAGGTTACAGACATATAAAAGGTAAAGACTATAATAAAAACAGACAACAATGAAACGCATTTTTATAGCATCGATAGTGTTCACAGCCATTCTCGCGCTGGCATCGTGCAGCCGACATAAACCGACCGATTCGCATACCAGCGGATTGGCGAAAATCGTTTGCGACGAGAGCTTTGCCAACATTGTAGAGCAAGAAATCGACGTCTTTGAGTATACCTATCCTCAAGCATCGATTATGTCGTACTACGTCGACGAAACGTCGGCTATCGACTCGCTCAAGACGGGCGCAACGAGTCTGATTGTTGTGTCGCACGAGTTGCCCGACGACCTCACAAACTATCTTAACAGTCACAACCGCCGCGTCCACAGCCAGAAGATTGCCGTCGACGCTATTGCCGTAATTGCCAACAACGAGAATCCTATCGAAGAACTTTCGCTTGCCGAACTCCGCGACATCTTGCTCGGTAAAGTCACCGACTGGAACGAAATTTCGCCAAACAAGTCGGGCAAGATTACAATCGTGTTCGACCATCAAGGCTCCGGAACGGTGAAATATATGAAAGACTCGTTGACCTCCGGTGCCGATTTCGCCGAAAATGTTCTTGCCGCAAAGACCAACAAAGAGGTGTTTGAGGCTGTCAAAAAGCGCAAAAACGCGCTCGGCATCATCGGCGTAACCTGGCTTAATTCCGACCTCGACGGAACAAGCTCCGACGAGATGACAATCGAGCAAAAGGTCGACCGACTCCAACGCAACGACACAACCGAGTTGGCTGCCGAAGACCGAAACAAGATTGTTAAAGACATCAAAGTGCTGGGCATTCGTCGCAACGACAGTCCGGTGGCATATAAGCCGTACCAGTATTACATCTACACCGGCGACTATCCGCTCTATCGTAGCATTTATGCCATCTCGACCGCACCCGGCGGAAGCCTGCCTCACGGATTTTTCACCTTCCTCACCGGCGTGATAAGCCAAAAAATAATCCTCGGCACGGGCATTCTGCCTGCAAACATCCCGCTGAGAAACGTCGAACTAACGCAATAATAATAAACAAACTATAAAATTTAATTACAATGAAATCGAAATTCATTTTAGCACTTACCCTCGCGGGTAGCACAAGCTTAGCCTGCTTTGCCGACGGCTACATGGACGGCGTAGAATACTATCAAGTAGGACAAGACAAAAATGCCAAAATCGTGCTCGACAAAACGCTCGACGAGCCGACTACAAAGAAGGCAGAGGCTTACTATTACCTTGGTTGCATCGAACTCAACCGCGGCAAGATGGCAGACGCTAACGCCTATTTCGACAAAGGTATCGCTGACGACCCCACATTCGCTTTCAACTTAGTTGGTAAAGGTTCTGCGGCTTTGCGCAGCGGCGACAAAGTTGCGGCTAAAGACTTCTTCGAACAAGCAGAAAAAATCAACAAAAAAGATGCAAAAGTCAAAGTTGAAATCGCTCGCGCTTACTATGATGCCAACAAGGTGACTTACAACAAAGAGTATAATGAGTATCTTGCCAAAGCTAAGAAAGCTAACAAGAATGAGGCTAACATCTACATCTTCGAAGGCGATATATTTGCTGACGAAAAGGACTACGGTCAATCGGCAGGCTACTACGATATGTCGCTCTTGTTCAACGCAGAAAGCCCGATTGCTTACGTGAAATATGCCAACACATACTTCAAAATCAATCCAACCGAAGCTATCGCAAAACTTAAAGAAATCGTAGAAAAGAAGCCGAACTCGTTGCTCGCTCAACGCGAATTGGCTGAGAAATTCTACGAAAACGACCAATGGACTCTCGCTACCGAAGAGTATAAGCACGTGATTGACAACCCCAACCACTTCACGAGCGACGACGAGCGCTACGTTGTGCTTCTCTACTTCGCTAAGAACTACACAGAGTCGCTCCAACGCGCGCAAGCTCAACTCGACAAAGACCCGAGCTCGTTCTTGATGAAGCGTATGCGTTTTATCAACGCCGCTCAACTCGAAAAGTGGGAAGATGCTGAACGCTATGCCGAGCCCTTCTTCGCTGCCGGTTCGGAAGACAACTTGTTCTCGTCGAACGACTACACTACCTACGGCGACGTGCTTAAGAAACTCGGCAAGACAGATGCTTCACTTGCTGCTTACGAGAAAGCCGTGACTATCAATCCCGAAAAGGTCGAGCCGCTTAAAGACCTCAGCAGCGCTTACTCTATCGCTGCCGGCGACGAGCAAGACCCCGCTAAACAAGCTGAACTCTACAAAAAGGCTGCTCAATATTTCCAACAATATATTGACAAAGCCGACTTCTCGACCAACGATATGTTCGTGCTCGCAGGTCGTTACAACAACGTAATGGCTTCCGCTCAAAATGCTGAAGACAAGGAGGCTGCCTACAAGTCGGCTCTTGACGCTATCAACTACGTGTTGGATAAAGTGCCCGACGACTATCGCATCTCGCAACGTAAGGCTCGTATCTATTTGGTCTACGAAGGCAACGACAAGAAAGCCGGTCTTGCTAAAGATACATACGAACTTATGATTACTACGCTTGAAGCACAAGGCGACAAGGTAGAAGCAAGCCGTCGCGCCGACGCTCTCAAAGAGGCTTACAACTACATCGCTTCTTACTACATCGCTAACGGCGACAGCGCTACCGCAAAAACTTACTACCAAAAGATGCTCGAGGTTGACCCGACCAACGATGCTCTCCGTCAGTACATCAGCACGATGAAATAATTGATTAGACTTATAGACTGAATAGGCTGCCTAACTTATGTTAGACAGCCTATTCTATTTTCCCTTCGGCTCATTCTACCATTCGACAAAATATTCCGGGCGGAATTCGAAGTGCATCGTGTCGTAGTGATACCAGTTGCCGCCCCAGATGAATCCGTGACGAGCAAAAATCTCTGCGAGTTGATGCGGAAAAGCGTTTCGGTAGCCGATTTTCGCTGTTTCGCCACGTCCGGGATTGTCCCAACGCCAGTAGTTTGAGCGACTTGTGCAAACGTCGATGGCAATGCCGAAACTGTGTGCGCTGAGGCGTTTTGCTCCGCGGACGGTGCGCCAATAGAATGTTCCGGCGCTCGGCTTGGCGTATTTTATCAGGTCGGGATGCTGTGCAATTTCGCGAGCCACAGCGCGCAGACTGTCGGCGGCACCGTTGGTCGACGAAAATTTCAGTTTCTGCCCGAACCAATCGACGGTCGTAAGTTGCTTGCTGACCTCTGCCGACGTGTTGCCGTACATTTTCTTGAACAACTGTTCGCAACGCGTTCTGCCGGTGTCGCTCAGATAGGCGGGCGGCTCGCCGTTGTAGTCGACGTAGCGTTCCATCATGTCTTCCGCATCGGCATTGTCGAGACGTTGCTCGAACGATTTTGCTTTTCCGTCGTCGAAAGGCATTGTCGAGCCGTCGGCAAACTTTAGCAGACCGTTGTCGTAGCCCTTGATGCAGTTCGGATAGGCTTTCGCCAACGCATTGGCTTTCAGCGTTGTTGTGTCGACCGGCTCGGCTTTTTGCGGTGCGGTCGGCGCTTCGGTAGTCAGACTGTCGGCGGGCACGGCGTTGTTGGCATCAACACGACCCGAGCATGCCGTTAGAAAGAGTCCGGCGGCATCACAGATGGCAATGCCTACGATTAGAGCTGCGGCAATTATCACGATGTGTGTCGTGTTCAGTTTACTGCCGCTTGCCACTGCCGGGCGCTGCGGCGCGGGCGCAGTCGGTTGCTGTTGCGGCGCGGGCGCAGTCGGTTGTTGAGGCAGGTTGTCGTTAGAACGAACGTAGCCGCAGTGGGGACACCGCGGCGCTCGGTCGGAGATTTGCCCTCCGCACTTGGGGCAGATAATCATTGCCATAGAGCTATTGGTTTTTACTGGTTTCGTCTTTTTGCTTTTCGAGTTCTTCTTTTTCCATCTCTTGTACAAGTTGTTTTTCAATTGCTTTTTCTTCTGGTGTCATCATCAATTTTGAAAGATAATGATAACCTGTGAATATTATAACAATCAAAACAAAAACTGTAACAATTGATGCAATAATTGCCATTAATCTACTTAGACCTAAGTTCTCATACATAATTTTTACAATTAAATAAGCACCTATGCCTAACACTGTGCCAATAAATCCAGCGATTTTTTCTTTCATATTA
>JBJEDP010000217.1:0-4615 GCA_051872175.1 Candidatus Limisoma sp. | reverse complement strand
ATCGATATGAGTACCGCCGAACACCGCCAACGCCTCTATGAACATATGAAAGAGGTGATGGCTAACGACCGCGCTCGTCACAACATCTTGCCTCTGAGCAAGTTCGGACTTATGCAAATCACGCGACAACGTGTTCGCCCCGTGCTCGACATCGAAACTATGGAAACTTGTCCCTCATGTTACGGCAAAGGACTCGTGCAGCCCTCGCTGCTGTTTACCGACAAGTTAAAGGAGAAAATCGACTATGTAGTCCACTCCCTCAACATCAACGAATTCAAGATGTATATCCATCCCTACGTTGATGCATATATTCGCAAGGGCCTGTTCTCGTCGATTTACAAGCAATGGCGTCGCGAGTACGGCAAGATGTTTAAGGTGATTCCCAACCAAGCGCTTGCCTTCCTCGAATACAAATTCTACGACCGCGAAGGTAAAGAAATCGACGTCAAAGAGCGCAAAGATACAGCGCGAAGCACTACGGAAAAACGCGAAAGCAAAGCTAACAAAGCAAGCAAAAACGCTGCTAAGGAAAACTAATCACTTATCAAAAAAAGGCTGTCAGGCACCAACCGACAGCCTTTTTTGTGTTTGTAATGCCGGTTAAAGCAAAAATTCGTCGACATTTCGCGGTGTTATAACTTTGAACTCGGAATTTTGGTATGCTGAGAGGAACGATGCGGGGCATTTGGCTGCTGCTTTGTTGGGATTCCATTTGAATTCAAAAGCTTTTATCTTACCGTCTTCTTCCTCAAGGTAGTCTATTTCTTGCTGTTGCTTTGTACGCCAGAAATATGTTTGGGCAAACGAACCGTAGTAAGCAAGCATTTTCATGCGTTCTGCGATTACGAAGTTTTCCCATAACGCACCGACATCCTGTCGGCTCTCTATTTGTGTTAGATTGCCGATTACTGCGTTCCGAATCCCTAAGTCCCAAAAGAAAATCTTACGCGACATCTTTAGCTCGTTGCGGATATTTCGTGCGAAACTTGTTAACCGGAAGATTATATATGATTTTTCCAGGATGGTTATGTATTTCTCAACGGTTTTTGAGTCGAGTCCCACGAGCATGCCGACCTCATTGTATGACACTTGGCTGCCTATTTGATAAGCCAGTGCTTTAAGCAGTTTTACAAGTTTTTCCGGCTTTAATATCCCGTCTATCGATAATATATCTTTATAGAGATAACTGTCTGCCAACTCTTTGAGTATGATTCTTTCTTCTCCCGGGTTGCGCACCACTTCAGGATAATATCCATACACCATTCTGTGTGGAAGCATCCTTGTTTCTTCAAGGAGGTTAGTGCTGTTCGCCATTTCCTTGAAGGTGAGAGGATACATCTTGAATTCTCTCTTCCTCCCTGTTAGTGGCTCGTTGAGTTTGTTTGACAAATCGAAACTACTGCTTCCTGTGGCAATAACTTGAACGTCAGGGATTTGGTCTGTTATGAGTTTTAGGCGGAGTCCAATGTCGGGTATTCGTTGTGCTTCATCGATGACTATATATTTATTGTTGCCGATAATAGCTTTTAGTCGTGTAGACGTCATTTTGTCGAATAGTTCGATAATGTCCGGTTCGTCTCCATTTAGCCACATCACGTCTTTCCGCTCTCCAAGCATCATTTGAAGGAGGGTGGATTTTCCAACTTGTCGGGCACCCATAATTGTGATGGCTTTTCTGCCGCCCAAAAGTGCTGATATTTTCTCGGACAATATTCTTTCTATCATATAGACAATGTTTGTTTCTTATTTCACCTTCTTGGACAATGCAAAGCTAATAACTTGCATCGAATATTCAAAGCGAAAATTGACTTTTTTGGAATGGATTCCGAAATAGTTATGACTTTTTTGGAATAGAATCCGAAAAAGTTATGACTTTCTTGGAATGGAATCCGAAAAAGGCTATCGACAAATAGGTCGCCGCTGCGCTCGAATCGAATAGTCGCAAAAAAGAAAGAGTCCGGCGCGGTGCCGAACTCTTTCGATGTTTTTCTATTGCGGAAGTATGTTACTTCACGATTACTTTTTGAGCCTTGCCATCAACTACAACGATGTACATGCCGCGAGCAACGTTGAACGCTTTGTCTGCGCTGTTGAGTGCCACTGCTTGACCTGCTGCGTTGAAGATTGATGTCATATTGCCGCCTTCTACGCGGATTTCGCCGTTGAGGCTATAAACCTTAGCTGCCGATGCTTTTACGCTGCCAACGCCCGAAAGACCGTCGTACAATGTAACTACGCGGTTGATGATATCGATGTCGATGTAGTATGAACCGTTAGCCACGATGTAGTTGTGTTCGCTTCCGAAGTAGCCGAGGGTTGTTTCTTGGCTGAAGAAGTACGATGCATCGCCTTGGTTTGTAAGGGTTGTGTTGCCTGTTTTTGCACCCCATTGGTTGTTGTTTACCGGAGACCAATCGCTATTGTTAGCGCCCAATGCTGTAGTGAACGAGAAGTAAGCGTTGCCGCCATCGTTGTGGAATGTTACTTTGGCAGCTGTCTTGTAGACGCCTTCTTGTTCGGTCGGCATCAAAACTGCTTCGCCGTAAGAGGGATCCCAAGAGTGACCTTCGATGTCGCCAACTACGTAGAACTTGTCGGGGTATGCCGAAATAGGTTTCTTGGTAAGAGTCATTGTCATTGCTTCTGCGTTCGACATGTCGATTACTACGTGGTATGAGCCACCTTCTTCGATGCGGATAGCGCCACCATCGGCTTTAATTGCGTTTTCGCCGATTACTGCGTTTGCGTTGTCGGTTTCGAAGCCGATATTGATAGTACTCCAGTCGCCGAGTGCTGTAGCAATCTTAAAGTTGTTGCCCGGGCATGCGTTGAAGTCAGCTTCGTAAACGTCTGTGCTTGTTTCTTTCACTTCAAGACCTGCGTTTTGATCCCATCCGCCGGCGCCTTCAATGCTACCTACAAGGTAGATAACTTTCGGTGCGGGAAGGGTAAATGTGTATTGTGCAGCAAATTCACCGGGTTGGAATTGGTAGATGCGAACAGTCGTTTCGTCAATTACTTCGGCTGTCAATGATGTACCATAGCTACTGCTATTACTTACAGTTCCTTCTTTCTCATGAGTTGCAACAACTTCGTTAGTTGCTCTGTTTACAATCTGGAAGCCGTCGTAGTATGTTGCTCCGGCAGGCTCGACTGTGTAGAGCGTTCCGCCAACGGTGAATACGTCGCCGCCCGAACCTGTGCTAACATTACCTACGCGTGTATAAGCAACCCATTTTGTACCGTTGTTGTAATAGAAATCTCTATTGCCGCGCACGCGAAATACTATTTCATCGCTTTCGGGGTCGTCAGTAAGAGCGGTTGCAATAGTTGTGTTATCTAAAGTAATACCTGTATCGATAGCTTTCGACTTTTCTACTACTTGTTGACCGTTAGCAATGAAGATTTTTGCTACAGCGGTGTTGGTTGTTTTTCCGGGTGTATTTCCTGCAAAGAAAACGGCGCCACCGGTTTCGCTGAAAATGTCGCCAACTGCGTGGCCAAGGGCATCCATACGTGCTGCAGTTACGCTTTCGGGCAATGTAATGTCGATAGATGTAAAGTCGCCGGTTGTATGATTCCATAATTTCACGGATTTCATTGCGCCTTCGCCTGCCCAACCGTTAAGGATAATCAAGTTGCCCGCATCGTCGGGAGCAATACCCATTGCAACCGCTTCTGATGTGCCTACTGTTTCTCTCTGTGTGCCGTCAAAGGCATACAAAGTTTTGCTACTCATGTCGTTAACATAGATTTTACCACCAAAACCTGTTCCAAAGCGTGCATTTGCTATCGCAGGAATGTCGGTTGTGCATTTCCAGTCCTGTGTAAGGGTTTGTGCGTTAGCCGACATTGCCACTAACAGAGCGCCGGCTGCAACTAATTGCGTAATTTTTTTCATCATAAAATTTGTTTTTAGTATTGAAAATTAAAGAGTTTACTAAGGCTAATTAATCGTCGGTAAAAGTACGAAAATTAAATGGATTTTCAAAGGTTTTTTATATAAAATTAAGAAACTACATAGACAAATATGCAGTTTCTTAATTTTGGTATTCGGTCGCTCTTATTTGAACTTCGACATAATCGTTTGCGGAACGGCTTCTTTGTTGACGTAGATGCTCATGGTCTTTGCCAGGAAGTAGGGCTCCGACACGTAGAAAAATCCTTTGTAGATGTGGTCGCTGTCCCACGAGTTCTTTACTTTATAGTATTTGTTGCCTTTTTGGTCAACGGCGCGACCTACGATAACCATGCCGTGGTCGTCGGTAGTTTCGTAGTTGTCGAATCCGCATTGGCGCGATTCTTGCGTTACTGTTTCTTCTTCGACCGGACCTTTAAAGTCGTAGGCAGCATCTCGCTTCTCGGAGTCTTTGAGTTTTACCCAGCGCGAAAGTTCGGTGCCTTCTTTTGTTTTCGCCATATCGATTTTTGGTAGCAGCGCCACTCCGTCGTACCACTTGAAGCCTTTTTCGCTGACGTCGGCAGCCCAAAGCACGGTGTAGCCCGAGTCGATAGCGTTGTCGACCACGGCTTTCATCTCGTCGAGCGGCACGTTGTAGCATGTCTCATCGAGCCAGTTGTCGGGGATTTCGAGGATGAAGCGTTCGTAGAACGG